>NZ_JAZGLV010000010.1:0-227703 GCF_036409085.1 Mycobacterium sp. 050134 | reverse complement strand
CTCGCTCCTCGCTCCTCGCTCCTCGCTCCTCGCTCCTCGCTCCTCGCTCCTCGCTCCTCGCTCCTCGCTCCTCGCTCCTCGCTCCTCGCTCCTCGTTGTCTCGTGTGAGGCTCGGGCCGCACTCACCTGGTAAGCGTGCACGGCGGGGAACCAGGACGGGTGACCAGACCCCGTGAACTGGTCACATGGATCAACCAAACGGGGTCAGGCCAGCGGACCCACGCTGAGTCCACTCCCGAACCGTGCCCGCCCGGCGAGGCCGAGCGATGAAGCGCACTGTCTTCGCCACGCCGCGGGCCGCTGAGTTCCTGGAGCTGCAGGCATTGCAGGTGCAGACCGGGCAGCCTGTCGACGCGTTCGGGCGTGTGGTGGTCAAGGAGCTACTCGACAACGCGTTAGACGCCGCTGAGAGCGCGGGCCGCGCCCCGGTCATCGAAATTGAGATCGAGACCGAGGACAGCAGCGAGGTCGCCTTCGTCACCGTGACCGACAACGGTGCCGGCATCACCCCGCAGACCGTCGCCGGCGTGTGTGACTTCACCGTGTTGGCATCCGACAAGGCCCGTTACCGCGGACCGACCCGAGGCGCGCAGGGCAACGCGCTGAAGACGCTGCTGGGTATCCCGGCCGCGCTCGGCATCGATTCCCCGGTGATCATCGACTCCGAAGGGATGCACCACGCGGTCCGGATACGCACCGATGGGGCCGGTGATGTGGTGGTCGAGCATGACACCGGTCCCGGCCGCGACGAGGGCACCTCGGTGACGGTGCCGCCGCCCGCCTACCTGGACACCGACGTGTACAGGTAGGCGTTCGTCGCGACGCTTGTAAACCCGGGCGCCTCGATCACCGTGATTGACCGCGATCACGACGACCCCGAGGATGGGCTGGCTGTTTACAAACCAGCTGGTCAGGGGGCATTTTCCGAAGTGGACCCCGGCGGCGCCGTCGTCGCCGCACTGGTATGACTTCGACGCGTTCGCCGGGCTGGTCCGGACCTACATCCGCGACATCGGCCGCACCGGTGTTGACATCCCGTTGGGGAAGTTCATCTCGGAGTTCGACGGTCGGTCGGGTTCGGTCAAGCAGCGGCTGGTCCGGGCCGCCGCGCCGGGGATCACCCACCTGTCGCAGCTGGACAGCCGGGCCGATCTGGTCGCCGCGCTGCACGACGCAATGCGCTTCCACGCTAAGCCGACACCACCGTCGCGGCTCGGCCCGGTCGGCGGCGAGCACTTCCGCGGGGCTGGTCGGCTTTGATCCGCGTCCGTATTGGTCGTGGGAGAGCGGCCGTCGAATAACGATGCTTGAGCCGCACGACGTCGAGGAACAACTCCGCGACTGGCTTAAGGTTCGTCACGCTATCGCCCACGGTGGCAAGACGATTCCAGCGGTTGCTGTATTGGAAGCGGTCCGTTGGCGAGATGCGAGCATAGGCCCGGCGGTCCAAGTATCAGGGTGGGCGACGCTAGGCAATGCGCCACATTCGTGAGGAATCTCGCCAAAATCACGCTCGCTGGAGTTGCGTATGAACTGTGACGTCAGGCGAACGGGACGACGAACGTCGTCTGGGGTGCGGGTTCCGCTGGGTGCCACATCGCCTCGGCGGTACGGAGTTTGTTGGAGCACTACCGGCGGGAGGGCCTCCTGACGACGACCCGCAACGTCGACGGCGCCCTGCTCATCGAAATCTGGCCCGTCCCCGGTCCTGTCTAGTCGGAGGTAGTGACCCGGCGCCTCAAGGGATCTGAAACCCAGGCCCTCGCTCCACGCTCATCGTTGTCACCTTGGGGCTGCTGACGTTCACGCCGCCGACTTGGTACTTCCTAAAGTCGAATAGCGCTGCGTGTACCCGTTCGGTGTGTTCCTTCAGGAGTCGCTCCAGCTCTTGCGCCGCTAGCTCCGGGGACACCTGTTCGATCGGGATGCTTTGATCGATACCAACTGCACTCATGAATGTCTGCGGCTGAGCGACTTGATAGTCGACGTATCCCTCAAAGCGGACTCGGAAAGAAAAATTCGGCATCCTTGCCGTCCCCTCCTTCGTTTTAACCACCCGGAGAAGAACTTACGCTTTCGTGCAGTCTCGTGCAGTCTCGTGCAGTCTCGTGCTGCCTTAAGTTGCGCTGATCGACAGCGTATTGGCAGCGGACCGGCCGCGAAGATCGCCGAAAACCTGCTTTACCAGCCAGAATGGTGTGGTGCGCGATACTGGGATTGAACCAGTGACCTCTTCCGTGTCAGGGAAGCGCTCTCCCGCTGAGCTAATCGCGCGGGGGGTCAAAAGCTGGAGGTGGAGACGGGAATCGAACCCGTGTGCACGGCTTTGCAGGCCGTTGCCTCACCACTCGGCCACTCCACCGCTGGGATTGATGCCACTTGCACCTTCGAGCGGATGACGGGATTCGAACCCGCGACCCTCACCTTGGCAAGGTGATGCGCTACCAACTGCGCTACATCCGCGCGCAACGGACGAGATCGTCGCCCGGTGCGAAGCACGACGATAGTCCACCCGAGCGCGCCCACACAAATCTCTTGGTAAGTGGAGTGTCCGGGCCAGCGCGCGATCGCCCGGCGGCGGATGCGGCGCAAAAGTGGACACCGATCTCGTGCTAATCTTCGACGTCGTTCGCCTCTCGGCGCCGGTCCCGTGGCTCAGTGGAAGAGCGTCCGCTTCACACGCGGAAGGTCGCTGGTTCGATCCCAGCCGGGACCACTCAAAACGCCCGATCTCCAAGGCACACCGCCCCGATCCGCCCATACTGGCACCGAACGCAACAGTAACCCTGGTGACTGGTTATGTTGCATCTATGGACAGCGACCGGGGTGAGTCGGGGCTCACCGGGGGGATGGGCCGGCGCCAGCTCGTAGACCGAGTCCATGAGCAACTCGACGATCTGCGGGCCGCTCGCGACCAGATGGAACAACTCGTTCAGGTCATCGTCGAAATCGGCGCTGACCTGGACCTTGACGTCACCCTGCACCGCATCGTCGCCGCGGCGACGGAGCTGACCGGGGCCCGCTTCGGCGCCCTCGGCATCCGGGGCCCGGATGGCGCCATGGTTTCGTTCATCCATTCCGGCATCGACGAGGACACGGCGCGGCGCCTGGGCGAGCTACCGGTGGGCGAGGCCCTGCGCGTCGACAACCTGAGCGCCGAGCCGCTGGCCGCCGGGCTGCAAGGCCGCGAGCCGCCGATCCGGGCGCTGCTGGGCATGCCGATCACCGTCCGGGCGGCCGACTTCGGCAACCTCTACCTGGCCGACGACCGCCCCGGCGTGGTGTTCACCCCCTCACAGGAGAGTGCCGTGCGGGCGTTGGCCTCGGCGGCGGCGGTCGCCATCGACAACGCCCGGCTCTTCGAGCGGGAGCGCGAATCGGCGAAATGGACCAAGGCCAGCCGCGAGATCACGACGGCGCTGCTGTCCGGCGACCCGCAGACGGGGCCGCTGCAGCTGATCGTGAACCGGGCGCTGGAGTTGGCCGGCGCCGAGCAGGCGATCCTGTTGGTTCCCAGCGAGCCCGACCTGCCCGCCGTCGACGTCGACACCCTGGTGGTCGCCGCCACCGCGGGCCGGTACTCGCTGGAGGTGATCGGCCGGCAGGTCCCCATGGACGGCTCCACCACGGGCGGTGTCGCGCGCCGCGGCACACCGCTCATCACCGACTCCTTCCAGTACCCGATCGAGGGGTTCACCGACGTCGGTGAGCGCTCGGCGATCGTCATGCCGCTGATCGCCGACGAAGCGGTGCTCGGCGTCATCGCGGTCGCGCGCAACCCGCAGCAGCCCCCGTTCGGCGACGACTACCTGGAGCTGGTCAGCGACTTCGCCCGGCACGCCGCCATCGCGCTGGCGCTGGCGGCGGGCCGCGAGCATGCGCTCAATCAGCAACTCGCCCAGGCCGATACGGTCAACGACGCGCTGCGGGCCGCGACCGAGGAACTGCGCCGGCTGTGGCGGGCCCGCCGGGTCCTTGCCGTCACCTTCAATAACCACGGCGTCTCCGGCGAAAACGGCAATGGCGCACCGGAATTGGTGTCGGTGGGGGAGCCCGCCCGGTGGGATGAGCTGCCCGACCAGACGAGGCAGCTGCTCACCTCGCTGCGTGACGGCGACCTCCTGACACCCCACGTCACGACGTCCGGGACGGCGGCCATCGCGGTGCAGCATCCCGACGGTGTGCTCGTCGTCTGGATCGACCTCGCCGAAGAACGGCTCTTCACCCTCGAGGACCAGACGCTGCTGACCGTCCTCGCGGGCCGCCTCGGGCAGGGCCTGCACCGAGTACACCAGGTCGACCAGCAGCGCGAGACCGCGCTGGCCCTACAGCACGCGATGCTGGGCCCCGCGGACCTCCCACCCGGGTTCGCGGTGCGCTACCAGGCCGCCAGCCGGCCGCTTCAGGTGGGCGGCGACTGGTATGACGTCGTCGACCTGGAGGACGGGCGCGTCGCGCTGATCGTCGGCGACTGCGTCGGTCATGGCCTGGCCGCGGCCACCGTGATGGGCCAGCTACGCAGCGCCTGCCGCGCGCTCCTGCTCGACAACCCCAGCCCCCGTGCCGCTCTCGCGGGCCTGGACCGGTTCGCCGCGCGCTTGCCCGGCGCCCAATGCACCACCGCCGTCTGCGCGGTGCTCAACCCCGACACCGGGGAACTGGTGTATTCCAGCGCCGGGCACCCGCCGCCCATCCTCGTTCTCGCCGACGGCACCACCCAGACGCTCGAAGACGGCCACACCATTCCGCTGGGCATCCGGCCCGCCTGGCCGCGCCCGGAAGCGCACGTGACCATCCCGGCGCGCGCGACGCTGCTGCTCTACACCGACGGTCTGGTCGAGCGCCGCCGCAGCCCGGTGGAGGAGGGCATCGTGCGCGTCTCGGACCTCGTCCTGGAGGGCCGCGGCTCCCGGCTGGACGATCTGGCGAACCAGATCATGTCCGATCTCGCGCCCACGGGCGGCTATCAGGACGACGTCGCCCTGTTGCTGTACCGCCACCCGGCCCCACTGGAGATGAATTTCCCCGCCGACGCCAGCCACCTCGCCCGCACCCGCGCCGCCCTGCGCAGATGGCTGACCCAGGCACGGGTGGATCCGGACCTGACACACGACGTCCTGATCGCCGCCGGGGAGGCCGTCGCCAATGCCATCGAGCACGGCCATCGCTCCAGACCCGAGGGCACCATCACCCTGCGCGCGACCGCGCTCGTCGACCACGTGGAGCTGACCATCGCCGACACCGGCACGTGGAAGACGCCGCAGCCGGCGTTGAACCCCCATCGCGGCCGGGGGATCACCCTCATGCGGGCGCTCATGGCCGACGTCGACATCCACCCCGCCTCCGACGGCACGACAGTTCACCTATCCGCGAGGATCGCCTGATGCCCACATTGCTCACTCTCGACACCGCGCGCCGCACCGACGGCGCACTCGTGCTGACCGCGGCGGGGGAAATCGATCTGAGCAACATCGACACGTTCACCCGGGCGCTCAGCACGGCCCTCACCGAGACCACCGGCGGCGTCGGGCCGCTCACCGTGGACCTCAGTGGCGTGGAGTACCTGGACAGCGCCGCCATCAACGCCCTGTTCGCCCACGCCGAGCACATCCACCTCATCGCCCGGCCCCGCCTGATCCGGGTCTTCAGCATCAGCGGGCTCACGGAACTGACCACCATCGAACCCGCAGCGGAATCCTGACGCGGGTTGCGGTAAGCCGGTGACTCCTGCTGTCATCTCATGCATGTCTGCCGTGCAGTGGGTGTTCGTCGGGGTCGGGCTCGTGCTGGAGGGGGTCATCGCGTGGGCCTGGTGGATCGCCGCCCCGCACCGGCAGAGACCGCGCTGATGCGTTCGGTCAGGTGACGGGGCGAACCGCCGCCCGCGCCTCGACATGATCACCGCCGGGAACAATGAGGCGTTGCCGCGCGACTATAGAGATATGGATTGTGACGTGGCGCGCGAGGCGCTCTCGGCGCGACTCGACGGCGAGCGCGAGCCGGTGCCGTCGGCGCGCGTCGATGAGCACGTCGGGCAGTGCGGCGAATGCCGTTCGTGGTTCGAGCGGGTGGGCGTCCAGACGCGTTCGCTGCGTCGGCTGGTCGAGTCCCGGCCGGTTATCACGCCCCTCGTGCCCTTGGGCGACGCTTGGGCGCCGCCGCGGCGGCGTCGGAAGATGACGTGGCAGCGTTGGGCGTTGCTCTGTGTGGGTATTGCGCAGGTCGGCCTGGCATCCGTTCAGGGGCTTGGGCTGGGTGTCGGATTGGCGAACGACCACGGAATGCGTTCCGGAGGCCATCTGCTCAACGAGTCGACGGCGTGGTCGATAGCACTCGGGGTGGCCATGGTGGGCGCGGCATTGTGGCCTGGCGCCGCGGCTGGTCTCGCGGGCGTGCTGACCGTGTTCGTCGGCGTCCTCACCGTCTACGTCAGCGTGGACGCGCTGTCCGGGACCGTCACGATCACCCGGATGCTGACTCACGTGCCGGTGGTGGTCGGCGCCGCCCTGGCGATCCTGGTGTGGCGGGGCAAAACCGAGCCGCGGCCTGCCCCGGACAACGCCGAGCCCGAGCCCGGTATTGTCCTGCCCCAGAACGCATCCCGTGGCCGCCGCCGCGGGCATTTGTGGCCGACGGACGGGTCTGCGGCCTAGCGGAGGCCACCACATAAGGCCGCGCGCGATGGTCATGGCCGCCGCCACTGTCGCCTGGCGCGCTGTAGCGAAGAACACCATCGGCCCGATATCGCTGAATCGCTGCCCGGGACCTACGACAACCCGTCGTAGACTGGGCGCAATCGATTAGTTTTGGTGAAAGGTCGCGGCGACGGTGCAGGCGAACCAGACACGTCCGGCGAGGCCACGGGCGGCGTTGGTGTCGTTGGCGATCGGCGGGATCGCCACGCTGGTCGCCCTGGCCTGTGATGCGTTCGCCCGAGGCGCGCGACCGTACTTGGCCAGCGGCGAATCGTATCCCGGAGCCCTGACAGGGGTTGCCGAACCGCTGGGCTACTTCGTCACATCGGTGGCGGGCGGACTTTGCTTGGGCGGACTGCTCTACACCGTGGTCGTCGCCCGCCCGGACGCGCGCCTTGTGCTCGACGATCGCGCCTTCCGAACGCACCTGATGGTTGAGCGTTCGTCGGTGATCTGGGCGCTCAGCGCGATCGCCATGGTGGTGGTGCAGGCCGCCAGCGACGCGGGTATTCCGGTGTCCCGGCTCCTGCGCGGGGCGGCCGTGGTCGATGCCGTCGCCACCTCCGAGATGGCGCGGGCGTGGGTCGCCGCCGCCGTTGCGGCCGTCGTGGTGGCGGTGTGCATCCGGCTGTCTGTCCGATGGGTCGCGCAGTTCGTGTTGCTCATACCCGCGTCGATCGGAGTTGTCGCCGTTCCGGTTTCCGGCAACGCGGGACAGGGACCCGATCACGACTACGCGACGAGTGCGGCCATCGTGTGCGCCGTGGCGTTCGCGGCCCTGACGGGCGTGAAACTGGCGGCGGCGGTCGGTCCTCCGGTGGAGAGGCTGGCTCGTCGCGTCCTCGTCGTCGAAACACTCTGCGGGACAGTTGCTCTCATTTACGGTGTGGCGCTCTTGTCGACGCGCACAGACCTGGGCAACGTGGCCGGGACAGCCTACGGGCGTGCGGGCGCGGCTGCCTTCTGCCTGCTGCTCTTGGTCTGGCTGACCGATATGGCGGCCCTCGCATTCCCGAGGCGCTGCGGTTGGCTGAAGTCCCGCGCCGCCGGCGTGCTCGGCGCGCTCGCGGTGCTGGCCGTGGGTGCGCTGACCGCGTCGATGGCGACACAGACCGCGCCGCGGCTGCTCACACACCCGTTGACCACGTGGGACGTCTTCCTCGGCTACACGCTGCCGGGTCCGCCGAGCGTGCTGACCCTCTTGACCGTGTGGCGGTTCGACACGTTCATCGGGATGGGGGCGGTGGTGCTGGCCACCGTCTACGTCTACGGGTTCCTGCGTTTGCGTCGGCGTGGGGACAGCTGGCCGGTTGGCCGCCTCGCCGCATGGCTGGCGGGGTGTCTGACCCTGCTGTTCACCAGCGGTTCGGGGGTGAAGGCCTACGGATCGGCGATGTTCAGCGTGCACATGGCCGAGCACATGACGATGAACATGTTCATTCCGGTCTTGCTGGTCATGGGTGGGCCGGTCACCCTGGCTTTGCGCGCGCTGAACCCGGCCGGAAAAGGACAGCCCCCCGGTCCGAGGGAATGGTTGTTGTGGCTGGTGCACTCGAGGGTTACGGGCTTCCTCGCCCACCCGATCACGGCCTTCGTCTTTTTCGTGGCGTCGCTCTACGTCGTGTACTTCACACCGGTGTTTGGCACCTTGGTCCGCTACCACTGGGGCCACGAGCTGATGAGCGTGCATTTCCTGCTGGTGGGGTACCTGTTCTTCTGGGGCATCATCGGAATCGACCCCGGCCCGCGGAAGTTGCCGTTTTTGGGCCGCCTCGGCCTGCTGTTCGCGGTGATGCCGTTTCACGCCTTCTTCGGCATCGCGACCATGACGATGACGTCGGTCATGGGCGGGCAGTTCTATCGCTCCGTGGCGCTGCCGTGGGTGTCCAGCCTCGGCGCCGACCAACATCTCGGCGGGGCCATTGCGTGGGGATCGAGCGAACTCCCGGTGGTTCTGGTGGTCGTCGCGCTGGTGGCGCAGTGGGCACGCGAGGATCGCCGGGCCGCGTCACGAGCGGATCGCCACGCCGACTCCAGCTACGCCGGCGACGAGCTGGACGCCTACAACGCGATGCTGCGCGAGCTCTCCCGTAATCGGCGGTGAGTGCGGCCCGCCGAGTCAGCCCGGGAGACTTCCGCTTGAACCGGCCGAATTCAGCCCACCGCTGGCCATGACCCGCGTGGGCGAGAACGTTTGGCAATAGGGGTGGTTGGCCGCGGGAGTTGGCTAGTTGAAGAATCCCGACTGGTTGTCACCCTTGTTGTAACCGCCCGAGTTGTAGTTGCCCGCATTCGCGAACCCCGAGTCCCATACACCCGCGTTGAGGAAGCCGACGTTGTAACTGCCCGTGTTCTCGAAACCGGTGTCGACCATGCCCTTGTTTCCGTAGCCAACGTCGCTGAAGCCCGAGTTGCAAGCGCCCACGTTGTACTGTCCGGTGTTCAGGAAGCCCACGCCGTTCGTTCCGGTGTTGAAGAAGCCGACATTCGGGGCCAGCTCCGGGGGCACCATCATCGATCCTCCTACGCCGTCGCCCGAGTTCGCGAAGCCGTAGTTGTAATTGCCGGAATTCCCGTAACCGGCGTTGAAACTGCCGGAGTTGAAGAGGCCGGAGAGGTGATCACCGGAATTCCCGAAGCCAGAGACCGTGCCAGGCTGGGTGACGGAACTCCCGAAACCCGTGTTGACGCTGCCCGCGTTCCAGGCGCCGGTGTTGAGGTCACCCGAATTCGCGAAGCCGGTGTTGAGGTAGCCCGAATTGAAGAAGCCGACGTTGCCGCCTCCGACCGTGAGGGTGTTGACGTCGACGCCGCCCGAGTTGAACGCACCGAGGTTGCCGAATCCTGAGTTGAAGGCGCCCATATTGGAGTAACCGGAATTGTCGATCCCGAAGTTGGTGTAACCGGCGTTCTCGAAGCCTACGTTGAAGGTGCCCGCGTTTCCGCTGCCGAAATTGCCGGTGCCCGAGTTGAAAAGGCCCACGTTGCCCTCGCCGGCGTTCAACACCCCAAGGCCGAACGAGCCCGGGTTCAACAAGCCTGTGTTGTAGCTGCCCGCGTTGAACAAACCAGTGTCGTGGTTGCCGGCGTTGAACAGCCCGGTCTCGTAACTGCCCGAGTTGAACACGCCCGAGTTTGCTCCACCGGAGTTGAACAATCCCCAGTTCCCGCCGCCACCATGACCAATGTCGCCCGAGTTGAAGAAACCGGTGTTGTTGAGACCCGAGTTGAAGAGACCCGACGTTCCCGTTCCCGAATTCAGGCCCCCGAAACCGAACTGATTGTTACCGGTCAACCCGATTCCGATGTTGTTGCTGCCGGTGTTGGCGATGCCCCAGTTCCCGTCACCGGTATTGGCGAATCCGATGTTGAAGCCGCCGCTGTTGCCCAGCCCGATGTTCCAACCGGTGTTGCCACTCCAGTTCAGGCCGCCGATACCGATCTGGTTGTTACCGGAAAGTCCGATGCCGATGTTCCCGGTCCCGCTGTTGCCGAACCCGAAATTGCTGGTGCCGAGGTTGCCGAAGCCGAAGTTGCTGGTGCCGACGTTCCCGAAGCCGAAGTTGTAGTTGCCGATGTTGGCATCACCCACGTTGTAGTTGCCGAGGTTGGCGCTGCCCAAGTTGAAGGTGGAAAACTTGTTCTGCAGGGCGGTCTGCTCCAGGCTCCCGTTGCCGAAGCCAAGGTTGAACCCTCCGACGTTGCCCAGGCCCAGGTTGGTGTATCCGAGGTTGCCGAAACCCAAGTTGTAGCTGCCCAGGTTGCCGTTGCCAAAGTTCAGGCTGCCCAGGTTACCGCCACCGAAATTGAAGCTCCCGCTGTTGCCGCTGCCCACGTTGAGACTGCCGATATTGCCGAACCCCAGATTGATGGGCGGCGCATCGGCAGCCAGGGTCTGCAGAGCGTGCTCGATGTCCCGCAACGGCGACGCACTGGCGGCCTCGGCGGCGGCATACGCGCCCCCGGCGCCGTCTAACAGCTGCACAAATTGGTCATGAAACGTCGCGGCCTGTGCGCTAAGGGCTTGAAATTGCATGCCCTGCCCGGAGAACACCGCAGCGATGGCTTCGGACACCTCGTCGGCACCCGCGGCCAGCAACCGCGTCGTGGACTGGCTTGCCGCCGAGTTTGCAGCATTGATGGTCGAACCCAAGTCGGTGAGATCCGTTGCTGCCGTCCCGATCAACTCCGGCACCGCGATCACATAAGACATTTGCTACCTCCGTCTAAACGATTATCAATGACGCGGTCCCGCCGCGGTGCATCAAAATCCGCGAAATCCGTTCTGGCGCGGCACGAGTCGATTGCTCACGCCTACCCGTGTGACGGCTGAGCCCTCCGGCCCATGCGGCTTTCGGCGCTGAAGACAATCCCTCACGTCCGTAGAAGTCGGCCCCATCTGCCGAAAAGTTCCCCTGCTCAATGACTCGGTACGTCTTGTCTCAAATGGGCGCGAATTGACCGCGGCTTCGCGACAACCTCGGCGACGCGTTCGATTTCGAGGGCGATGGTCGGGTAGTCGGCCAGGTAGTCGGCATAGGAGCGCGCACCGAGCCTCATTCCCAAAGTGATCCAGGCATCGATCACCGACCACCGCCGCGGATTCATTCTGGCCCAGCCGCTTTGATCCAGCCGGCACTTCCATTCGGTGACATCCAGTTCGTCCAACGCGTATTCCCTGAGGAGCTCCGCGTAGGTGACCGGCTCGCCGCGCACCACCGTGATTCCGCGGCCCAGCTCGACCGGTTGCATCATCTGTTTCACCAGTGCCTCGGCTGCCGCTCGGCCGGTGGTGACTTCCTCCGTCAGCGTCAGGGAAGGGTAGGCGCGCAACGCGACACACGCATTGAGGAAAGAGACCAGAATGTCGTTTGAGTCGCGCAGTTGATGCTCCGTCCCGAGGACCCTGGGCAGTCGCACGATGGTGAAATCGAGTCCACGCGGTGACCCGGCCACCGCCAGCTCCGCGAGCGACTTGGATGCCGCGTACGGATACGGGCCTTCGCGCGGGTCGACGACTCGCGGCGCGCTAACGTCCGCGTTGACGACAGATGTCGACAAGTGCACCAGTCTGGCGCCGTGGGCCGCGCACGTTTGGGTGATGATCGATACCAATTCCACGTTCGCCGAGCGAAGTTGGCGGTACGGCACGACGACATTGGTGTTGCCGATGCAATTGACCACCGTTCCGGCGCCCGTGTCACGCAGCAGCGCGTCCAGCTCGGTCGGGCCGAGGGCGGCAGGGAGTTCTTCGACCCGCACCCCGTCGACGTCGCGGAGCGACGTCCACGGATCGGTTTCGGGCAGCGTCGCTCTCGTCACCAGGACCACGTCCGGGGGCAGCCCTCCCGACCGCTTGAGGTCGAGAACCGCCTGGGCGAATCCCGTGCCGAGAATTCCCGACGCACCCAGTACGACGATCGTCTGGTCGCCGGAACCGTTGGGAGATTGTTTGATGCCCGCACCCCTTGCGGGGCGGCGCCGGGACAGCGACGCGAGATCGCTCGCTATCTCTGCGGCCGTATCGGCGTCCCTCCAGCCATCAACTGACGCGGTGGCACCGGCCAAGAACAGGTTTGCGGCGCTGTCGGCGCTGATCAGGTCCAGAAGTGTGACGTGACGGCCCAGGTGCGCACGGGTCTCGGGCAGAATCTTGATGAGATCCAACGACCCGATCCCCTCGCCGAGGAGCGACGAGTCCGGGCGGATCGCCCTCCTGAGTCGCCCGCTCCAGGCTGCCGCCAGACGGACCGCCCTCTTGTCCAGATCGGCATCGCCTCGCGCGGCGGCCACACTTTGCGGCATTGTCCGGAGGCGGTCGGTGTCGACCTTCCCGTTGGGCTTCCTCGGGATAACCGGAACGCCTGCAACGAACGACGAGGAGACCCCCGAGCGGACGAGGATGAGCCGGATCCGCGTCGCAGCCACGGTATCGTCGCCGCCGCCGCGGGTCCGCTGCGTTTGGAACCACACGCCGAGGCTTCCGCGGTGAAGTTCGACGGCGACATCCGAGACGGCCGGGTCTTCGGTGATTCGCCTGGTGATCTCGGCGGTGTCGACTCGCTTGCCGGAAACCTTGACGATGGCGTCTTTGCGCCCCGATAACACGGGAAAACCCTCGTCGTCGACGATGACGCGGTCCGCGGTGCCGAACGCGCGCCGCGGCTGGCCGTCGGCGAGGATCACGCTGCCGAACGCCCGGCCGTCGATACCGAGGTAGCCGGCGGAGACCAGATCTCCGACGATGACGACTTCGCCGAAGGCGATGAACACCGTGTTGGGCACCAGGGGTCGGCCCAGCCGGTGCTGGGCCCCCCCGCCTGCTGCCGTCGCGCCGCCGATCGGCAAACAGGTGACGACGACGGTAGTCTCGGTCGGTCCATAGCTGGACACGAGCGAGATACCCTGTGTGGCAACAGAATAAATCCACTTTTCGACGGCACCGGGACGGACGGCTTCGCCTCCGATGACGACTTGGCGCAGGCGTGCGCCGCGCAGCACGTCCATGGCGTCGGCATCTTCGCACAGCAGGTGCCACAGCGCGGTCGGCAGGTCGACGACGGTCGCTCCGTTGGTCACGAGATCTCTTGCGAGAGCCGCGAGATCGCCGGTCCTCGTGGCCGCGGATCGGATCAGCTCCGATCCGCACGTCGCGCTGCCGAAGATCTCTTCGACGCTAATGTCCGACGTCAACGGAGCGCATTGAAGGATCCTGTCGTGTGCCCCCCAGCCATAGTTGCGCCTGGCCGCGTCGCAGAACAGCGCAAGTGATCCGTGCGTGATTCGGACGAGCTTTGGCTGCCCCGTCGATCCCGAGGTCGGCATGATGTAGGCCGTCCGGGCCGCGAGCAGCGCATCGCGTGCCACCTGTTCGACGCGCCTGTCGATGAGTTCCCGTAGGCGCTCGTCCGGATCGGCCTTGATCCTTGCGGCGGTGACATCGACCGCGTGCGGCGAAACTCCCTCGCAGTGGGCGGCGATGGCGTCCACTCGCACCGGCACCTCGTCGCTGGTGTCGCAGACGCTGTATCCACAGCCCGCAAGGTGGCAAGCGATCGCGAGATCGACTGCCTTGTCAGTGTTGTCGTCCGTGAACACCACGACATCACCGAGCGCGACGCCGTCTTGCACCAGCCGGCCGATCCAAGAGGAAACGTACCGACGCCTTTCAAGGAATAGGCGGACGGCCCCTGCGGGATTCAGGAACCAGGCAGACGCCGGCAAAGCTTGCGTCGGGTGCATCGAATCGCCCTGGCAGCATGTTCCGTCCGCCCCGATTGAGAACCACTCGTCGACGGCCATCGCGATTGGCTGATGCCACAGCGTTGCCATCGATTCAAGCACCGCGGCGATTCGCTTCGCTACGTTCCGGCGTGTGGCACTCGTGGGCAGATCCGCCCTGTCCCAAATGGCGATGTCGAGCGTCTGCCGGACCTCGTCCAGGACGCCCGCGACCGTCATGCCTTCGACCGGACCGATATGCGTCGCAGCCGGTGGCTCCGAGAGGAATTCGCGCAGTTCGGGCGCGCATGGCTCGCGGATGAAGTTGAGCGTCAACGCCTCTACGTGTGGTGTCCGGTTGATCGCCAAATACATTCGGCGGTAGTGCTCCTCACGTAGCCAGCGGCGTCGCACCGCCTTGACGTAGCCTCGGTCCACCATCGCCACGACGTCCTTGACCGATGCGAATGACGGAAACCGGACCGAGTGCGCCACCGAGTTAACCAGACAGGTCGCTACATCCAGGTCGGGGTCTCCGAACCTGTTGTCCACCGCATGCACCAGCAGGCTCTCGGTGGTCTTCCGCAGGCCCGCGTGCACCGCCAGTGCCGCCGTGGCCACTAGGACATTGAGCGGTACCTGCCTCGCCTCCGAGAGGGCGAGAATGGTGCCATACGCCCTGCCGTCGATCCTTATCGACTCATGAAGGACACCCTTGGCGGCGGGCCCGGAAGGTCCGTTCGAGTCCAGACCAACGCCATGGTGGCCCGCATCGTCGGCGAGTTCACGCTGTAGGGCATCGCCGAGGCGCCGCAGCGCCTCCTCCACCCTGGCCGCCTCGCGGCGGTGGGCCGTGCCCAGCCTGACCAGGCCACCGGTGAGGCAGGGACTTTCGACCGCGCCGGCGGTGAGGTGGCGCGCCAGATCGGCCTCGATGATTCCCGTCGCGCCGCCATCCAGCAAGATGTGATGGCTGAAGACTTCGAGGCCCGAAACGTAACCGGCCTCGTCGGTCCGCACCGTGTACCGCACAAGCGGCTTGGCCAGGATGCCGGACTCCCAGCTTCGTGTGAGCTCGTCGGCAGCGCAACCTGCCTGGACATCGTGAGGGCGAACGCGCACGATGTCGTGTGGGCGCAGCCGGGCCACGAGATCCGGATAGTCCATTTCCGTTGGCTGGAATTCGAGAACGCATAGCTGCACAAGGTTTTTGAGGATCGCCGCTTCCAACGCGGTGAGGAATTCGGGCAGCCCGAACCGGTGAAACCGGTATGTCTTGCCGATCAGATACAGGCCGGGATCGTTATCCTGCAACACTCCGTTGTAGAGGTTCCGTTGCGACCTGCTCAGCGGAACGCGAGTCGCGCGGGCTGCTTCAGGCGCGGTCATGCACGTCCTCGAACTCGGAAACCCAGGCCGCAATCGACAGGCTTTCGGCCAATCGCAGGGGTAGATCGGATTCGCGATCCACGCCAAGCCGTTTCATCAATAGCACGAACCGAACGGAATCCAGCCCGAGATCCCGCAGGTCGGTCGCGTCGCCGTCGATCAGGTCTGACTCGTCGATGTACAACACCTCACAGAGGGCGTCAAAGATCTTGTCCCGCACGGACTCAGGCACGAACGACCGCTCCGGCCGCGGCCGCGCTGACGGCCGCGGCCAGTGATGCCCGCATGACTTTGCCGGACTGGGTACGCGGGATCTCCGCGACCATCACGATCGTCGATGGACGCGCCGCCGACTCGGCCTCCCGGCGATAGTGGGCGGCGATTAATTGCTTGAGTTTGCGGGCCTCCGACTCTTCCAAGTCGGTCGACGGGACGACGGCCAGGCCGACCAACGCTCCGAACTCCGTGTCCGGGATCTCATAGCACGCGGCCTCGCGCACACCGGCGACGGCTTCGGCGATGCGATCGACCTCGTCTGGGGCGACGTTGACGCCACCGGAGATGATCATCTCGGACGACCGTCCTTTGATGTAGAAGAGGCCGTCCTCGTGGCGCTCCAGGAGGTCGCCGGTGTTCACCCACCCGTCGACCAGGACCTCGTCGGTGCGTCCCGGATTGTTCCAGTACCCCAGCATGTTTGCCGGTGACCTTATCCACAGCGTGCCGAACGAGGCCGATGGGGCGGTGCCGGAACCGGGTGGTGTACTGCCGTCGGAGCCCGCCAGATACACCTCCACGCCCGGATACGGCCTTCCGACAGCTCCCTCCTCGATCTTGGCGATCGATCCCTCGCCGGTCGGCAGGCACAAAGCCGTGCAACCGGTTTCGCTCAATCCGTAGACCTGTGCGGTGCGGACGCCAGCTTCCTCCATGAAGCGAACGTCGGCTGCGATTGCCCGCGAACCGCCGTACCCGAGCAGGCGGAGCGAGGGAATGGTTACGCCTGTGGACTTCAGTTCGGAAACCAGCTTCGAAAGGAGCATGGGAACAAGACATGTCGACGCGACCGCGTTCGCATTGAGCAGTTCCATCAGAGATGGCGTGTTCTCACCACCGGTGATGCACAATCCGCCTCGCATCAAACAGGTCAGGATCCACCACAGTCCTCCGATGTGCGTGGCCGGCAGCGGGGAGTAGGTCGTTTCGCCGTCGACCCAAGTGATCCAGTCCAGCCCCTCGTCCCGCAAGATATCCGGGACCGCGTAGAAGGTGCGATTGGCCAGCACCACGGCCTTCGGTTCGCCCGTGGTGCCGCTGGTGAAAACCATCGCCAGCGGATCATCCGCCCCTTGATCCGGGTTGCGTGCGGCGCGGCCCCCAGGGTCCGGGTGACCGGAGCCCGTCGGGCCTGCGGTGAGATCGACACTGATCGCCGGTAACTCCTGCAGGGCGTCGGGCAGAGCGGAAATTCCGATCTTGCTCCCCGCAGTGACGAGAATCGCGCTGGGATCGGTGATCTCACAGAATCGGTTCACGGTTGCGGGCGGGAGGTTGCCATCGACCATGACGGCGATCGCTCCCAGACTCGCGCAGGCCAGTACCGACAGATATGTCTCGGGTCCGTTGTCCGAAATGACCAGAACGCGAGATCCGGCCGAGGCCGATCGAGAGCGAAGGGCCGCAGCGAGGCTTTCCGCCTCGGCGACGAGTTCCGCATAGCGCAGGGTGCTGGTGCCGTCGCAGCGGCGCAGCGCGATAGCCTCGGGGCGCTGGCGCGCCTGGTCGGTGATCCGTTCCAGCACCGTGGCCGGTGATTCAGGCATGGCTAATAACTGCTTTCTTCCCGACGCGTTACGGGATGTTGAGGACCGCTAGTTCGACCTCGCCGTAGGCGGCGCCACCGATCCCATCCCAGAACTCGATGACGCAGGGCACGAGGAGATACCGCAATGTTCGCTCGATGACCCGGAAATCCTTGCACAGCAGGCGTGCTGAGAAGCTTTCGGCGTTGATGGGCTTTCTGAATCGCGACGACGCGTTCTTGATCAACATGCTCGGGAGCTGATTGTCGAAGTAATCCGCGATCGACCAGCCTCGCAGCGCAGGGATCTGCTCGTTGAGGATGGCGGGTGCGAAGGCGCAGTACGCGAGTTGGTTGAAACACAAGATGAGTTCCGCGGCGTTGAAGTGCCCGGTGCTGCGGATGTAGGCGGACTCGGCGATCCGAAAAGTTCCGTACGCGAGGACGGAATTCGCGGTGGCCCGGTACTCGGCGTCGATGAGGTAGCGGCATCCCTTGTAGGCGTAGGGTTCGAGGACTCTGGCGAGCAGATCCTCGCTGATCCGGGCGGTCTCGCCGTATTCGCTCTCGGTGGGCGCGGAGGGGGTGACCTCGGCCGTGCTCATGCGGGATATCCAGGCGTCTCGAGGCCGTCCAGCATGGTCAGGCGGTGGGTCGTCAGTGTGCCGGCCGCCGTGCCGTGCTTTGCCCGGTGCATCAGAACGCGGTTGTCCCACAGCACAACGTCGCCGACCTCATAGTGCTGGGTGTGGATGAATGGCGATGCGTATTCGGGATCAAGCTGTCCCGTCGCGACCATGAGTTCGTCCAGCACCGCTGGGTCGAGCACGTTGCCGTCTTTGTCCTCGATTTTCTTGGTGCCCGACGCGCAGATATACAGGATTTCTTCCCCGGTCTTCGGGTGCCTGATGACCGTGGGCCACTTTATCGGTGGGGTGGTCCGGGTGATCTCGTCCCAGACCTCTCCGAAGGGCCGGTACACGTCGCTGGGCCGAATCTTGATGTGGCGCCGCGGATCGTGGGTGCTGAATGTTCCCCGGACGGGGTCCTGCTTGGCGGCGGGAAGCGACTCCCAAACCTTGTTGAGATCGATGAAATAGGTGCCGCGGTCCGACCCGGGCACGGCAAGGGGAACCACCATGGAAAACGCAAACGGTTCCGGCATGAACATGTAGTCGATGTGCCAGAACGCGCCGGTCTTTGGAACGCCCCGGCCTTCCTCGGTGGAGGATACAAAGATCTCTGGATGTTCCTCGTGGTGGTACATGGATTCGTAGTAAGGAACTATTTGGCCGACCAACCGACCAAGCCTGATGAATTCCTCCGGCGTGGGGTGGAAGTCCTTGAGGATCACGAGCTTGTTCTCGTAGACGACATCGCGGATCTCCTCCGTGGTGATGTCGCCGAGATTCTCGGGATCGAGGCCCGTGACATGCGCCCCAAGCCCCTCGCCCTTCACGTTGAGCGTCAACGGTTCTTCTCCTCGTTCATTTCCGGTTTGTGGTCTCGCGGCGCGCGGATACCCGCGTACTGGGAGGCTGTCGGCTCCCACCGTCGGCTACAGCAAAGGTCGAAAAACGGTCGCTAAAAGTTCCCCCCGTTCGACCCCGTTGTGCTGTCGTTCGCCCAGTTGGTTGGGAGTAGGGGGACGGTGGCGCTCGTGGCGCTCGTGGCGCTCGTGGCGCCGGAAGCCGGTTGGACCATCCCGGAGGGAGCGCGGGATGCGGCCGCCGGGGCGGTGCCGGTAAAGCCGAGCGTTCCGGCCCCCTGGGCATTCGCAGCGCAGGAGGTGGGGTCGGTGTCGAGGCCGACGGTTGCCTCCAGGAATTCGTCGCGATACCCGCGCAGTCTCGCTCGGTCCCCGCGATGCTTTCTTTGGCGGGCGCGCCCGCGCCCGCGGACGCCGGCCGCCCCGGCAGCGCCGGCCCTGACGGAGTCGGTCGCGATGGCACGCGATTTCGTGCCGACTTTGGGGCCCGAGCCGATACCGGGTGGTGCGAGGCCGGATACGGCGTAGGGGAGACCAGGCGAAAGGGGAGCGGCGGCGGCCGGAGCCGTGGCGGGAGCGCCGGGCGCTGGGTTGCCGATTTGCGAAGCCGCGCTGGGAGCGGTCGAGGTCATCGGAGCCGGCGCAATATTCATATGCCCGTCGGTGTGATCGGAGTCCTGCGCCGCGGCAGCCGCCACTGGTGCGGGTGAGGGATCGCCGTTCGGCATGAGCGTGAGTGCACTCAGGGCGCTCAGCGCACTGAGTGCCGGAGTGAAAAAAGGAAGAAGCAAGAGAGAATACGAAGCGTAATACGGGTACCACAGGACGTCGTATAGGAATAGGGCGACCACGGCCAGGACAATGGTGGCGGTGGGGCTGAATCCGAGTCGTCGGAAGAAATCCAAAAAGTACGTGTACGGATCGGCGACGAAATCCGCGATATCAGTGATGAGTTGACTGATCGAGCTCAATGCCACCGGTTGGGCGTCTTGGGTTTGGCCACCGGGTGCCAGGATGGTCGGCGCTTGCTGGGTGGATGGACTCGCTGTCACGGCCGCGGTGGTGACAGCCTGATAGGTGGCCATGGTTTCGGCGGCGTGGACCCACATCCGGGCGTAGTCGGCCTCGTTGAGGGCAATGGGGATGGTGTTGACGCCGAAGAAATTGGTGGCGATCAGGGCGCCGTGAACGGCGTGGTTGGCGGCCAGTTCTGCCAGGGTCGGCATCGCGGCCAGGGCGCAGGTATAGGCGGCGGCGGCGGTTTCGTGCTGGGCGGCGGCGATCGCGCTCTTTATGGAGGCTTCCTCTAGCCACGCCAGGAAGGGAGCATGCGCCGCAACATATTGCGCGCCGCAGGTCCCCTGCCAGCTGTTGGCCACAACGTCGGCCAGCAGCTGGCTCAACTCCGCGGCCGTGCGACTGTAGTGATCACTGAGACCTTGCCACTGGGTAGCTGCGTCGACCAACGATCCCGGACCCGCACCCGCGCTCAAGAGAGCCGAATGCACCTCGGGAGGCAATGCCATCCACACCGGGGATGTCAGGGCGCAACCTCCTTGTATTGGCGACGGGATGCGTGACCGTATGGACGCGCATTGGTTCGCCTGGCTTATCAGGTAGTCGGTTGAGGTGGGCCGAAAGTTCCCGCCGCACGACCAAATAAGTAATCCCTGGCCTATTCGGATTGCCAATGGCGACGGCTGATCGTTCGTGGAATCGGCGCTAGTAGAGTCGGGCGCGTGCCCGTCGTCGACGCCCGCCATCTGGGCGGGATCTCCGAAACCGCCCTGCTCACACTCCATCAGCGAGCGACCGAGGCCGCTCGGTCTGACGGCATCATTGACGACCCGATGGCCGTCGCACTGCACGACAGCCTCGACTACGACTACGACCGCTTCGGCCGCACCCATCAGGCCACTGCTTGGCGTGCGCTGGCATTTGACAATGCCTCTCGCGAGTATTTGCAGGCGCATCCGCGCGCCACCGTGGTCGCGCTGGCGGAGGGCCTGCAGACGAGTTTCTGGCGCCTCGACAACGGAGAGCTGACCTGGCTTTCGGTCGATCTGGCGCCGATCGTGCGGCTGCGTGAGCGATTGCTCCCGGGTTCGGATCGCCTACGCCACCGCGCGCAGTCGGTGTTCGACTATTCGTGGATGGACCACGTCGATGACCGTCACGGGGTGCTTGTCACCGCGGAAGGCCTGTTTCAGTACCTGGAGCGTGACGTTGTCTTCGGGTTGATCGCGGACTGCGCCAAACGATTTCCCGGTGGGCGGCTGGTCTTCGACAGCGTTCCGTGGTTCCTGAGCGCATATTCGCGGCGCCGCGGCATCAAGCTTAGCGAGCACTACACGGTGCCCCCGATGCCGTTCTGGTTCACCGCCGGGCAGTATGGCGAATTGCGCGCCATTCCGGAGGTCCGCGCGGTGCGAGAGTTGCCGGCGCCACCCGTGCGTGGCGGGTTCCTGCAGCGGACCACTCGGCTGCTGTATGGGACGCCATGGCTCGGGCGCCTTCGGGCGCCCACGACGCTGGTGGAATTCGGTTGATCGGAAAACGCCGGCGCGAGTGATCGTTTGGATGATCGGACCGTCCGGATCTTCCTCGTCCAGGCCGGGAACTCAAGACAGGTTCTCAACGACCTTTAAGGCGACTATTCGCGGGATGTTGCCGCAAATGGCGGGACAGGAAGGAACGGCGTTGACGGAACTGGGAGCAGCCGAGGCCCGAATGGCCCACGGCCAACGGATCGAACTCGACGTGACGGGCATGTCATGCGGCGCGTGCGCGCGCCGCGTCGAGAAGGCGCTGAACAAGATCGACGGGGTGCGCGCATCGGTCGACTTCGCGACCAGGGTGGCAACCATCGAATCCGATTGCGCACCCAGCGTTTCCGATCTTTGTGAGTCCGTGCGCAGCGTCGGGTACGGTGCCACGCAGCGATCCGCGGGGGCCGAACCGAGCGCCGATCTCGTTACCAGCCCGAACCCCGCCCTGCTGCGGAGTGTCCTCGCGCATCTGGCGCCGCTGGCGGGTTGGCTGATGTCGCCCTTGCATCGCTAGTGTCGTGAGTCGTTAATAGTGCACCAGCATCTTCGGCCGTGCATCCCGCTGTGAACACGTCGAACGTGGGGGAAAAGTATAAACCGCCAACACTTTTCCTCCATAGGGCCCACGCTCGGAAACAGGAGCGAAGGCTGCACCCGAACCAATGACTCACGACACTAGGGCGCGTCTGCAATTTGGCCGCTACGTGGTCGACGTCGCCGTTGCGGTCGCGACCTCGCTAATCTCGCGATTGGCGTCCGGGTCTAGCGGGTCTGCGCCAAACGATCCGACTCTCGCGCCGGTCCCGTCTGTGCGCGCACACCTCCGAAGTTGCGCAACCGCAGGCTATTCGACACGACGAAGAACGACGAGAACGCCATGGCCGCGCCTGCCACCAACGGGTTGAGCAGTCCGGCCGCAGCGATGGGGATCGCGGCGATGTTGTAGCCGAACGCCCATACCAGGTTCGCCTTGATCGTCCGCATCGTGGCGTTGGCCAGGTCAAGCGCCAGCGGCACGACGTCTAGGTCGTCGCGCACCAGGATGATGTCGGCCGCACCGATCGCGACGTCGGTGCCGCGGCCGATCGCCATGCCCAGATCGGCACGGGCGAGCGCGGGTCCGTCGTTGATGCCGTCTCCGACCATGGCGACCACGCGTCCGCGGTCGCGCAGTTGCTCGATGACGTCGACCTTCCCCTCGGGGAGGACGTCCGCGATCACGTCGTCGATACCGACCAGGGCGGCCACCGCGGCCGCCGACGCCGGATTGTCGCCGGTCAACAGCACGGTTCGAAGACCGCGATCGTGCAATGCCGAAACGGCGCCCGCAGCCGAGTCCTTCACGGCGTCGGCCACCGCGATGACGCCACAGGGCTCGCCATCGATCTCGACGAACACCACCGTCTCGCCCCGGGATTCCGCGTCGCGCCGCGTCGCCACCATCGCCTCCGAGCCGCAGGAGGGGGCGATCCACGACGGCTTGCCGACACGCACCGCCCGTCCTGCCACAGTGCCGAGGACTCCACGGCCCGGCACTGCACGGAAGTCGGTGACCGGTTCTCGCTGGGCCGCCGCCGCGGCGACCACGATTCCGATCGCGTGCTCGGACGGCGCTTCCACCGTCGCCGCCAGTTCCAGCACCTCTTCGGTGCGCCAGCCGGGCGCGACCACGGCCGCGCTGACCGTCAACTGGCCCGTCGTCAGGGTGCCGGTCTTGTCGAAGACGACCGTATCCACGGCGCGGGTGGCCTCCAACGAGCGATGGCCTTTGAGGAATATGCCAAGTTGAGCGCCGCGACCAGACGCCACCATCATGGCGGTGGGCGTCGCCAGTCCCAACGCGCACGGGCAGGCGATGACCAGCACGGCCAGCCCGGCCGAAAAAGCGCGATCAAGCCCGCCGCCCGCGAGGAGCCATCCGGCGGTGGTGAGGGCCGCAATCGCGAACACACACGGCACGAACACGCTGGCGACGCGGTCGGCCAGTCGCTGGGCGTCGGCCTTTTCCGCTTGCGCCTCCTCGACGAGGCGGACCATGCCGGCGAACTGGGTGTCGGCCCCCACCGCCGCGGCCTCGACTATCAGCCTGCCGTCCAGCACCGTGGTGCCACCGATGACCTGTGAACCGGGATCTATCCGGACCGGTTTGGCCTCACCGGTCATCGCGCTCAAGTCGACCGAGGACGACCCCTCGACGACGAGGCCGTCCGCGGCGATCGTCTGACCGGGACGCACCACGAAACGCTGCTGCTCTTTGAGCTCCTGCGCCGGGATGACCATCTCCGATCCGTCGGGCCGCAGGACAGCGACGTCCTTGGCGCTCAGCGCGGCCAGTGCCCGCAATGCCCCTCCCGCCTTCGATTTGGCGCGGGCTTCGAAGTACCGGCCCGCGAGCACGAACACCGTGACACCGGCGGCGACCTCGAAGTAGATGGCGTCGCTCCCGAGCAAGGCCTGCCATACCCCCTTGCGCTCCGCGGATCGATGGACACCGAAGACGGTATAGAGGGACCACACCGTGGCGGCGGTGATGCCGACCGAGATCAGGGTTTCCATCGAGGCTCCGCGGTGGCGGGCGTTGCGTAACGCAACCCGGTGGAACGGCCACGCCGCCCACATCACAACCGGTATCGCCAGCGATGTCAGCACCCATCCCCAGCCGGTGAAGCGGGTGCTGGGCACGACGGCGAACATCACCGACAGGTCGGCCAGGGGAACGAAGAGCACGGCGGCAACCGCCAGCCGGATCAACAGGTACCGGGCATGGTCGGCGTCGGGATCGTCATCCGCGTCCGCGGTGGCGCGGCGCGGTTCGGCCGCATAGCCGGCCCGCCGGATCGCTTCGCACAGCGTCGTCGGCGTTTCCCCGGTCGTGTCGATGGTCGCCACTCTGGTGGCGAAGTTCACAGATGCGCGAACGCCCGGCATCTTGTTCAGCTTCGATTCGACCCGGTTCGCGCAGGCAGCGCAGGACATCCCGGAAATTTCCAGCTCTACCCGCTGCACAGGCGCCGCCGGCGCTTCAGTTGCCGGGGTCGTCACCGACATTGTGTGTGTCTACCTCCCTACGAACTCGTTCCACGCGAAGAAGTCGTTCCAGCGCGGAAAAAAGTTCCCGGCACTTATGGCTTAGGCTCACCATTCGTGGCGACATGCGGCGACGACGACCAGATTACCCAGCTCGCCAAGCTAGCCGGGCGAGGCGACCGCGCTGCTCTGTCGGAATTCGTCCGGGCCACGCAGCGCGACGTGTGGCGGTTGGTCGCATACCTGGCCGATCCCGGCAGCGCCGACGACCTGACCCAAGAGACGTTTCTCCGCGCCATCGGCGCCCTGCCCCGCTTCGCCGGCCGGTCGAGCGCTCGGACCTGGCTGTTGTCGATCGCGCGTCGCGTGGTCGTCGATCAGATCCGCTACGACACGAGCAGGCCACGATTGGCATTCGTGGCCGACGTCGACGATGCATTCGGCCATGGGCGCCGTGGTAGCCGGATCGAAAACGTGGTGGAAATCCGCGTTCTGCTCGACGGCCTGGACGCGAAGCGCCGGGAAGCGCTGGTCCTCACCCAGCTCCTCGGCCTCTCCTACGCCGAAGCCGCCGAGGTCTGCGGATGCCCGATCGGTACCGTCCGTTCCCGGGTAGCGCGGGCCCGCGACGACTTGCTGCACGCGGTGGATGCGAGTGACTGCGCCGGGTAGCCCGACGCTCGTTCGTGGGCCGGTCGACGGGTGCTCGAGCCATCTGCGGGGCTACCGTGACGCTGTCGGTCTCAGGCGCGAAGGACGGTGAGCGATGGTAGGAAACCAAGAGGGCATCGGGGTGCTGAAGCTCGAGTGCGGGCAGTCCCATCCGGTCGGCCGCATCCTCAAAGAGGCCCCGCACCAGGCCGTGATGTTCGACCCGGGCGCCGCCGTCGGCCCGCGCCGTTTCTGGCCTGACGAGGACGATCAGCCCCAGTTCAAGACGCGCTGCCGCTACTGCGACAAGCCGCTGGGGGAGGCCACCGCGACGCTGCAGGCCGGGCTCGCCGCACTGGTTGCCGACGTGTCCCGGACGATAGCGTCGGTCACGCTGCCCTACCTGTAAGCGTCACTACCGAAGGCGTTACAGTAACAAACTTGGGTGCGCGTTGCGCCGACGCGAGAGCAGCCCCGTGGCGACACCGAGCGGCGGTCCCCGTCCTCCCGGGGGCGACTGCCTCGGCACCTCGGTGAGGAAGCGGCCGGTCGCCAGGCGGCGGCGACGAGCTGCTCGGCATCTTCTATACCGGCGGCACGACCGGGCAACCGCGGCCGAATCCTGCACGCCGCGCCCCTGTTTCATCTGACGGCGACCCAAGGGGGTGATCCTCTAGTCGCGCCAACGTGCTGACGTCGGCCCTTGGCTCCCGGCGATCAGGAGCCCGGCCAGGTCCGGGTCCTCGTTGAGACGGCCCACCGCGTAACGGATTCCGAAGTACATCGCGGGGGTCGGCGCGTTGCGCGCCTCCGGGCGGTCGATCGTGCACACCGCGATCGGCCCGTGCCGCTCGAACGTCAGGTAGGGCAGGTGCGGGTAAAGTTCTCAAACGTGAGCTACGGGAACGCTATCGGTGCCGCGCCGACGACCGCTGATGGGTAGCCGTCGGCAGTCCGCGCCCAGTCCACCCGCCCGGGGAACACGGCCCCCCAACCGGCGCCAGCTGATCATCGAAGCGGCGGCAACGTTGTTCTGCGACAAGGGATACGGCAACGTCTCGATGGGTGACGTCGCCGATGCCGTGGCGGTCGGCCCGTCGGCGCTCTACCGGCACTTCGCGAGCAAACAGGCGCTCCTGGTAGCGGTGATCGAGGACGCGCTCGACACCATGGACCGGGCGCTGACGGCGGCCGACGCTTCCGCGGACCTGGCTCGGGTGCTGGCCCGCCTTTTGCTCGATCACCGCACCGTCGGCGTGCTGTGGCGGCGCGAGGGCCGCCACCTGGCCGAGCAGGATCGCAGGCGGTTGAACCGGGTGGCGCGGCGGATCGGTGACCGGCTCGCTCAACACGTCCGCACGCGCCGGCCCGAGGTGACGGCCCCGCAGGCCGACCTGCTGGCATGGTGCGCGCTCGGCGTGGCGAACAGCGTTTCCTTCCATCGCCTTTCGATGTCCGAGCCGGGATTCTCGGCGCTGCTGGCCGAGTTGATCTCGGTGCCGATGCGGGCGGCCGCCGAGTCACCGAACCGGGCGGCGAGCGCCGGCCCCGGCGGCGCGCTCGGTCCGCACTCGCGCCGGGAGGCCATCCTGTCGGCGGGCGCCGCGCTGTTCGCCGAGAAGGGGTTTTCGGGCGTCAGCGTCGAGGACATCGGCGCCGCCGTCGGCATCGCGGGCGCCAGCGTGTACAACCACTTCGCGTCCAAGACGGACATTCTGGTGGCGGCGATGTTCCGCGGCAACGAACGGCTCTGGATGGACTTCAACCGCGCCGTCGCCGACGCCCCGGACGCGTCCGGGGCCCTGCGCCGCGTGGTGTGCAGCTACCAAGCCTTCGCCTTCGCCAACCCGGACATCGTTGAGATCCTCATCACCGAGGCCGCCCATCTCCCGGCGTCCGACAGTCACAGCGCCAGGGGCGCGCAACGCGCCTACATCGACGAATGGGTGCACCTGGCGCGCCAACCACACCCCGGCTGGACCGTCGCCGAGGCGCGGATCCGGGTGCAGGCGGCCCAAATCATGATCAACGACATCGTGGTGATGCCGCGGCTGCGCACGCAGGCCGGGGTCGGGGCGGTACTGGTCGACATCGCGGTCGCGTTGGTGGGTGCGGCGTGACGCCGCAGTCACTTTCGGCGCCGGTACCCTGCGCCTGATCGCCGCCTAGACCGCCCGCCCGCGGTCTCGCCAATACGGCTCCCGCAGTTCGGTTTTGAGGATCTTCCCACTCGCGTTGCGGGGCAGCGACGCCACGAAGTCGACGGTCCGCGGGCATTTGTAGGCCGCCAGATGCCGGCGGCAGAACTCGATGACGTCTTTCGCCTCGACGCCGGCCGAGGGATTCTCGGCCACCACGATCGCCTTGACCGATTCGCCCCAGAAGTCGTCCGGCACACCGATGACCGCGGCGTCGGCGATCGCCGGGTGCTCGATGAGCACGCTTTCCACCTCGGGCCCGTACACGTTCTCACCGCCGGTGATGATCATGTCCTTGAGCCGGTCCTCGACGTAGACGTAGCCGTCGGCGTCGAGACGCCCGACGTCACCGGTGCGCACCCAGTCGTCGGCGGTGATCGTCTCGGCGGTCGCCTCGGGCCGGTTCAGGTAGCCGCTCATGTTCTGGTTGCTGCGCACCCAGATCTCGCCTGCCTGCCCGACCGGCACCTCGATGCCGGTCTCGGGATCGAAAGCTCGAATCTCGGTGCCCAGCACCGCTTTCCCCGCGGACAGCTGCAGTCCGGGCCGGGTGGGGTCGCGGTGGTCGTCGTTGGACAGCGCCGTCACCGCGCCGCACAGTTCCGTTTGCCCATACACCTGAACAAAGTTCATGTCCGGCCACGTCGAGAGGGCTTGCTGCAGGAGCGGGGACGGCATCGGCGCGGCGCCGTAGACGATGTAGCGCAGGGCCGCCATCGCGGCGGTTGCCGCCTCGCCGGCGTCCAGGAATCGCGCGATGACCGGCGGCACGAAGAATGCGTGCGTCGCGCCCGCCCGTACCGCCCCGAGCAGTGCCGCGGCGTCCGGCTCGCGGGTGATGATCGTCGGCACCCCCGCCCGGATGCCGAACAGCGCATAGCCGATCCCACCCACGTGGAAGAGCGGCATGGCCACCAGATTCGCGTCGCCCTCGGCGAAGGGCAAGGCCGGCGCCAGGTTGGTGGCGTGGTTGACCAGCGCGCGCTGGCTCAGCAGCACGCCTTTGGGACGGCCGGTGGTACCGGAGCTGTAGATCACCAGCGCCGCCTGGGTCTCGTCGACCTCGGCGTCGGCATCCGCGGGCGGCGCCGCCGCCAACAGCGGTTCGTACTGGTCGTCGTCGCCACCCACCACGACGACGCGTTGCACGCCCGGGACCCGCGCCGCGGCCGGCTCGGCGGCGGCATGCAACTCGGCGCCGACGAACAGGACGCGGGCGCCGCTGTCCTGCAGGACGTGGACGATTTCATCGCCCACCACCCGCCAATTGACGACTGTGGTCAAGGCCCCGATCGACGCCGCAGCGAAAAGGATCTCCAGGCAGGCGGGGTGGTTCTTGTCCAGGAAGGCCACGCATTGGCCGCGCTCCACACCGGCCGACCGCAGCGCTCCGGCCGCCCGGCGGATCCGCGCCGACCAGTCGGCCCAGGTCCACTGCTGCTCCCCGTAGCGGATGGCCAAATCGCCGGGCCGCTGCCGCGCGTGCCGTTCGACGAACCCGGCGAGCGTCTCCGTGCGGGTGTGTGGCATGGTTCTCCGATCGTCCAGCCCGTGGTCAACGGCCTTAATCCTCAAGGCTAGCGACCCCGCGGGCGCAGTCGGTGGAGACCCAGTCCTCGCCCGCTCAGAGGGAGCGGATCATCGTGCCGCCGTCCTCGACGGCCTGCGGGGTCGCCTCGTTGTTCTGCCGGAAGTCGACGAAGGCCGACAGGTGGTTGGAGGCGTTCAGCAGCTCGGTGAAGGCGCCGAGGACGGGGATCGGACCCTGGGGCGCCGAGACGTCGGCGGTGTAGTCGATGAAGACTTTCTGCTGGAAGTTGGCGCTCTGCACCGGCTCGGGCGTGGGAGCGTTCAGGGTCCGCAAATTGGTCAGGCCCGTCGACGCCGCGTAATGATTCATGTCGTTGCGCAGGATGGCCGCGATATCCGTTCCGTCGGCCTGCTTGACCGCGACCCGGAGTTGGGCGCTGCCGTCGGTCTTGCTGAGCGCCACCCAGTTCGGGCCTCGATGGCCGACCGCCCAGCCGGGCGCCGGGCTGATCGAGACCCCCTGAGCGATGTCGACCGGTCCGTCGGAGGCCAGCGCCACGCCGATGGGGACCGTCGCGGGTTCGGCGAGCGCCAGGCCCGCGGCGGCGGTGGCGGAAATCGCCAACGTGCGGGCCAAGTGGCCCAGTCCGGCCGGTTGCTGCGATCTGGCCATGTCGTGACTCCTGTCAACCCGGAGGTGTGCTGATCCGCTACTGGTTTCACCGTCGCACCGCGGTTGATCGGAGTCCAAGACAGTGTCGGAATCGTCCGATAGACGGGGTTTATCGACCGGTCGGCGGCATAACGCCCGCACGGGATGCGGCTAGGCGGCCGCCCACGGGTGTGCCAGCATGACTGCCATGGTGAACGCCGGCCGCGCCCAGTCCCGCACCTTCGTCGTGACCGGCGCGGCGTCCGGGATCGGGCTCGCCACCGCGCGGCGGTTGCTGGCCGAGGGCGGCACCGTCGTCGGGGCCGACGTGGCGTCCCCGCCCGACCTCGGGGCCGACTTTCACTTCGTCACCGCCGACATCACCGACGAGGCCGCCGTCGCCGCGGTGTTCGCGGCCGTGCCCGACCGCCTCGACGGCGTGTTCCACGCGGCCGGCGTCGCGGGCGGCGGGCCGGTCCACCTGCTCGATCGGGACGAGTGGAACCGGGTCATCGGCATCAACCTGACCGGCACCTTCCTGGTGGCCAAGGCGGCGCTCGCGAGGATGATCGAGCAACCCCGCGTCGACGGGGAGCGCGGCTCGCTCGTCACCGTCGCCAGCATCGAAGGCCTGGAGGGCACGGCCGGCGGCAGCTCTTACAACGCGGCCAAGGGCGGCGTCGTCCTGCTCACCAAGAACATCGCGCTCGACTACGGGCCCAGCGGCATCCGGGCGAACGTCATCTGCCCGGGTTTTATCGATACGCCCATGGCGCAGAACGTCTTCGGGCTGCCGGGGATGGGGGGCCCGCTTGCCTCCATCACCGCCGAGCACGCCCTGCAGCGGCTCGGCCGGCCCGACGAGGTCGCGGCCATGGCGGCGTTCCTGCTCTCGCCCGACGCCTCCTTCGTCACCGGCCAGGCCATCGCCGTCGACGGCGGGTATACCGCGGGTCGCGATCACGGTGTCGTCAAACTCTTCGGGTTTCCCGACTAGCGCCTTAGGATTCGCCCATGGTCACTCCAGACGAAGCGATCGAGGCGATCCGCGGCACCGGGGGAGCGCAGCCCGGTTCCCGTGCCCTGCACGCGAAGGGGACGCTGTACCGCGGCCGGTTTACCGCGGGCCCCGATGCGGTCAAGCTGTCCCGCGCCAGGCATCTGGATGGCTCGGCGGTCCCGGCGCTGTTCCGGTTCTCCAACGGGTCGGGCAACCCCGCCCAGCGCGACGCGCTGCCCGGCGTACGCGGGCTGGCGGTGAAGCTCACCCTGCCCGACGGGTCGACCACGGACGTCTCGACGCAGACCGCCCGGTTGTTCGTGTCGAGCACGCCGGAGGGATTCGTCGACCTGCTCAAGGCGATGCGGCCCGGCCCCACGCAGCCGCTGCGCCTGGGCAAGTACTTCCTCACCCACCCGCGCCTGCTGGGCGCGCTGCCCGTGCTGCGCGACGCCAACAGGATTCCGGAGAGTTACGCCACGGTCTCCTACCACGGGCTGCACGCCTTCCGCTGGGTCGCCGCCGACGGCAGCTCCCGATTCGTCCGCTACCACCTGCGGCCGGTCGCGGGCGAGCACTTTCTCTCGGCATCGGCCGCGCAGGGCCGCGACGCCGACTTCCTGCATCACGAACTGAACCATCGCCTGGCCAGCGCGCCGGTGCGGTTCGACTACGTCGTCGAGATCGCCGGACCCAACGACTCGACGGTCGACCCGTCGGCGGCCTGGCGCGACGCCGAGAAGGTCGTCGTCGGCAACTTCGAGATCACCGGGCTTGAGACCGGGCGCGAGCACGGCAACGACATCGTCGTGTTCGACCCCATGCGGGTCACCGACGGGATCGAACCCTCCGACGACCCCGTCCTGCGCTTCCGCACCCTCGCGTACTCCGCCTCGGTGAAGCTGCGCACCGGCGTCGACCGGGGGGCCGAAGCGCCCCGGGTGTGACAAAACTCGCTCGTCCGACTGTTTTTGGAGCAATGCCTTCGCCGACTAATGTGGTCGCAAGTGCAACTCTCCCACCTGATTCTGATCGCGCTTGCCGGCTTCGTCGCCGGCGCCATCAACGCCCTCGTCGGCTCCGGCACCCTCGTGACGTTTCCGACCCTCGTCGCGCTGGGCTACCCCCCGGTGACCGCCACGATGTCCAACGCGGTCGGGCTGGTGGCGGGCAGCGTGTCCGGAACCTGGGGCTACCGCGCCGAACTGAGCGGTCAGTGGGACCGGCTGCGCTGGCAGATTCCGGCGTCGCTGGCGGGCGCGGTGGTGGGGGCGTACCTGCTCCTGCACCTGCCGGAGAAGGTGTTTGCTGAGATCGTGCCGGCGCTGCTGATCCTCGCCCTGGTGCTGGTGGTGGTGGGCCCGCGGATCCAGACGTGGACGGCGAAGCGGGCCGAGGCGCAGGGGCGCTCGACGGAGCACACCACACCCGCGCGGATGGCGACGCTGGTGCTGGGCACCTTCGTCGTCGGCGTCTACGGCGGCTATTTCACCGCCGCGCAGGGCATTTTGCTGGTGGGCGTCATGGGGGTATTGCTGCCCGAGTCGGTGCAGCGCATGAACGCGGCCAAGAACCTGCTCACGCTCGTCGTCAATTTCGTTGCCGCGCTGGGCTATTCGATTGCGGCCTTTGGCCGGATCAGCTGGCCCGTTGCGGGGGTGATCGCGGCGGGCTCGCTGATCGGCGGGATCATCGGGGCGCGTTACGGGCGGCGGCTCTCGCCGAAGGCTTTGCGCGGCACCATCGTGGTGGTGGGCCTGATCGGCCTGTACCGGCTGCTCGCGGTGGCCTGAACGTCAGCCCACCGTCGTGGCGGCGAGTAGCGCGACCACGTCCATCACCTTCCCGCGCCGCCGCCACGCCCGCACCTGACGCATCGCCCCGTTGCCTTCGGCGGCGATCCGGTCGAGTTCATCATTGACGCGGTCGTATTCGCCCAGCGCCTCCAGCGCCGGGCGCACCGTCGACACCAGCGCCGCCAGCTGTTCCCGTGCCGGCACCGCGCCCCGGCCGTGGACGAGGTCCAGCGCGTCGCCGGCGAGCCCGTCGTGGGCGGCTTTCCAGTAGGCCGCCCGCAGGGCGCCCGGGGGCAGCCGACCCAGCTGGTCGCCCTCGTCGGGGGCGTCCAGCGCCGTCATCACCGCCGCCCGGATCAGCGTGGCGATGAGGACCGTCTCCGCGACCGTGGCCGGAACGTCGGCGACCCGCACCTCGACCGTCGGGAAGTTCGCCGAGGGCCGCACGTCCCAATAGATCATCTTGGGGTCCAGGATCACCCCGGCGTCGACGAGCATCCGCACCGTTCGGTCGTAGTCGCCGGGCGAGGGGAAGAACGGCGGCGCCCCGGCGGCCGGCCAACGCCGCCACAGCACGCTGCGCCAGCTTGCGTAGCCGCTCTCGGCGTTGCGATACAGCGGTGAATTGGCCGACAGCGCGAGCAGCGACGGCAGCCAGGGCCGCAGCCAGTTGCTGACGTGGACCGCGGCCGCGCGGTCGGGGACCCGCACGTGGACGTGGCATCCGCAGATGCCCTGTTCGTGGGCCACCATCCCGTACCGTTCGCCGATCCGCCGATAGCGCGGGGTATCGGTCACCGGGAACTCGTGCGGCGTGGCGGGGGGAAGGCCGGAGGCCAGCAGCGTAACCCCGGTGGCCTCGGCGGCCCGCGCGGAGGCGCGGCGCAGCCGGGTGAGCTCCCCGAACAGCTCCGCGCTGCTCGACATCACGCTCGACGTGGTCTCCACCTGGCAGCTGCTCAGTTCGACCTGCAGCTCGATGCCCCGGCGCTCGGCCTCGGCGGCGACCGCGGTGTTGCGCGGTGCGGGCTCACCGGTGCGCGGGTCGACGAGAAGGAATTCCTCCTCCGCGCCGAAGGTGGGAAGGTCGCTCATCAGGCCCCTGACTGCTCAGCCGCACACGCCGACCCGGCGTCCGTCGGGCGGCACCGCCTGGTCAAGAAGTACCCGCGCGGCGGACGACCGACACCCGGCCGGCGGGTCTTCCCGCGACCCCCGAAGCAGCGGCCGGGATCGTAAAAATACGGACAAATTCCCGATGTCTTCGTTACGGACACCCGCCACCCTATTGACCAACCGCACGGCGGCAACCCAAGAGAGCGTCGTGCAGTCAGCCGGTGGGCCATATCCGGATCTGCCCGCCGGCGTGTAGTCACTCGTCAACACGGTGCGATTTGAAGGAACGCGCGATGAACTTCTCGACGCTGCCGCCGGAGATCAACTCAGCGCTCATATTCGCCGGCCCAGGGGCCACGCCAATGCTCGAAGCGGCGGCGGCCTGGGACGGGTTGGAGACCGAATTATTCTATGCCGCAGAGTCTTTCGCGTCGGTAATCTCGGGGTTAACCGATGTGGCGTGGCGGGGGGCCGCATCGGCGGCGATGACCAGCGTCGCAAGCCGTCTTGCAGAGTGGTTGAGCGCCGCGGCGGCCCAGGCGAGGACAACCGCCGGCGCGGCCCGGGTGGCGGCGAGCGCGTTCGAGGCCGCGCAGGCGGCGGCGGTGCGGCCGATCGTGGTGACGCTGAACCGCAATTCGCTGGTTCAGATGGTGCTGTCGAACTGGTTCGGTCTGAACGCGCCCGCGATCGCCGAACTTGAGGGCGACTACGAGCAGATGTGGGCCCGGGATGCGGCGGCGATGGCGGCCTACCATGTCGCGGGATCTGCTGCGGCAGCCGCGCTGACGCCCGCTCAGAGCTTGCAGCAACTGCTCGACGGGCTGCCCAATCTGGGCATCGGCAACATCGGCGGCGCCAACCTGGGCAACGGCAACGTCGGGAGCGGCAACCTGGGGAGCGGGAACACCGGCAGCTCCAATCTGGGGGGCGGCAACGCCGGCGACGCCAACGTGGGCAGCGGAAACATCGGCAGCGCGAACATTGGAAGCGGAAACATCGGGAACTACAACATCGGCTTTGGCAACGTCGGAGCCCATATCCCTGGCACGCCGGGCGGCTCGAACGTCGGCGTCGGAAACGTCGGCAACAACAACGTCGGAGTCGGGAACTTCGGCTACGGAAACTACGGCGGCGGCAATAGCGGCACCGGGAACGTCGGTTGCGGAAACACCGGCAACGACAACATCGGCTTCGGGCTCACGGGTGACAACGAAATCGGTGTTGGGAACACCTATTTCAGCCTCGTGACTCATCAGCTCAGCCTGGGCGGGCTGAATTCCGGCAGCGGCAACATCGGAATAGGTAACTCGGGCAACGACAACATCGGCTTTTTCAACTCGGGGAACGGCAACGTCGGCTTATTCGACTCCGGCACCAACACTCTCACCGGCGGCATGAATAACTTCGGCATCGGGGAATCGGGTACGGCCAACATCGGCCTGGGGAACTCCGGTCTCGGAAGCTTCGGCGTGGGAAACTCGGGGAGGCTCGACACCGGTTTCGGCAATTCGGGCGGGGTAGACACCGGGTACGGCAACGCCGGTGACTTCAACACCGGCTGGGAGAATTCGGGGAGGCTCAACACCGGCGGTGGGAACTCTGGCGGCATAAACACGGGCTTCTGGAACTCGGGCGACACAAACACCGGGTTCGGCTTCGCGACCGACAGTGGTGCCGACAATTCGGGCTTCGCGAACACGGGAATCGGCGTGTCAGGCTTCTTCAACACGGCCAGCGGCGGGCTGTTCGCCGGTGACATGTCGGGCTTCGGCAACACCGCCGGCGGCGCCTCCGGCGTGAATGGCCGGATCTCGGGTTTCTTCAATACCGGCATCACCGGTCCCTTCGGGAGCTTTCCCAGCGGTTTGACCAGCGGCATCGAATCGGGGCTGTTCAACGTCGGCACCGGCCTGGCAGGTCTGTTCAATCTCGCCCGCCTGTGATCACGTGTCGAAGCCGTGCGACCGCCGCGTCCGCCATGCCGCCCAACGACGTGGCCAACAGACAGGTTTGTGACCCAGTCCCATGTCAGGGAGGCGGATTGTGAAGCGAAAAATCGCTGCGATATCAACGGCAATCGTGGTGGGCGGCCTTACGGGTGTGGCGGGGGTTCCCGCTCACGCCAAGCCTGGCCCAGCGCCGCTGGATAACCATGCCTGGCCAGGCTGTCCGGACGCCAACCCCGCGGGGCCATGTCGTTGGTGCCCGGGTGACCCCCCGGTGCAGACCGGAAATCGTCGGGTGAACCCGGTGATCTGGGATAACAATGTCTGCCACACCTACTGGTATGTCACGCCCGGGCAGGGGAATGTGGCTCAAAACATCTTCGAGGGGGACGCTCCACCACCGCCCCCGCCCCCACCGCCGGGTCTCAACTTCTGCCCAATACCGCCTTGGTGCCCCTGATCGAGCGGACGTCGGCCAGGTTTTGCGCGCTGAGCGCCTTCAAGACTGTTCAACGGGTGCGCCGGAAGCGTTAGGGTGTGGGCTGGATGAGGCCCCGGTATGGGTTGCTGGGCGTTCCGCCGCCTGTCGGTTACGGTGCCTGTTGTTCGAGCGCAAGACATCGGGAACCTGTCCGTATCTTCGGTGCGCTGCCGCGGAGGGGGCCACGCGTCGAGCGCTGTGGGCGAAAGGACGGCGATTCCGGTGCAGGGCTTGCTGGAGCGTCGCGCGGTGCTGGCAGAGCTCGCCGCCTTGTACCGGCAGGCAACCCGCGGCACGGGCCGTCTGGCGCTGTTGCGGGGCGAGGCCGGGGTCGGCAAGACCGCGGTCATTGGCGAATTTCTCGGCGGGCTGGATGGAAGCGCGCGAGTGTTGCGGGGCTGGTGTGACCCCCTGAGTGCCCCGCGTCCCCTAGGCCCGTTGATGGACATGCTGAGCGCGCTGGGCGCCGAATACGCCCTGCCGTTGCGCGCCGCCATCGACGCCGGGGATTCCGAGGCTATCTATGGCGGCCTCCTGCAACTGTTCCGCGACGACAACGCGTGGGTGTGCGTGATTGAGGACGTGCATTGGGCCGATGGTGCGACGCTGGATCTGCTGCGGTTCCTGGCCCGCCGAGTGGGATTGCTGCCGGTGTTGCTCGTCGTGTCGTATCGCGACGAGCAGGTCGATGGATGTCACTCACTGGCGGTCGCACTCGGCGATGTTGCCAACTGCGGAGCAGTGACGCGAATCGGCTTGGACCCACTGAGCGCGGCTGCGGTGGCGGTGCTGGCCAGCGGCAGCGGGGTGAACGCGGAGCGGTTGCACCAATTAACCGGCGGCAACGCGTTTTTCGTCACCGAAGTGTTGGCGACCGGGGCTTCGGCGCTCGAAGACTCGGGGTTGCCACGCAGTGTGTCGGAGGCGGTGTGCGGCCGGTTGGCGCGGTTGTCGGTCGGGGCGCGCGAGGTTGTGCAGGCGGTCGCGGTGTGTGGGCCACGGGCGAGCCTGGATTTGGTGGACAAGGTCTGTCCGGCGGCCGTTACGGCGATCGATGAGTGCCTTGGTGCCGGGGTGTTGGTCGCCGACGGGCCCACGGTGGGTTTCCGCCACGAGTTGGCTCGCCGCGCCGCCCTCGAGCAGATCCCTGAATACCAGCGCGTCGCATTGCACAGAAGCGCTCTGGCCGCGCTGGCCGAACCGCCAGTCGACTCAGACGCGCTAGCCGCGTTGGCGTTTCACGCTCAGCAGGCCGGCGATGTCGGTTCAGTCATCCGGTACGGGCCGGCGGCCGCCGAACGAGCTTCGACGTTGAACGCCAACCGCGAAGCCGCAGAACTTTACGCATTGACGCTGCGCCATGCCGACGCCGCCATCCCCAATAGGCAGAAGGCGCAATGGCTGGAGAAGCACGCTTTCACCAATTACTTGAGCGGGCCCACGGAGGCTTCGGTGCGGTCGTTTCGCGACGCGATCGAACTGCGTCGCGAACTGGGCGATCGGCTTGGAGAGGGCGACAACCTACGCTGGCTGTCCAACATGCTCTGGCCGCTGGGGCGCACCGCCGAGGCCACCGAGGCGGGTATGGCCTCGCTGCGCCGGCTTGAAGGCATCGGGCCGTGCCCGCAGCTGGCCTGGTCGCTCGTTACGATGGCCCAGTTGGCCGCCTGGAGCTACGACCCGCGCTGCAGTGAATACGCGGCGCGTGCGATCGCGCTCGGGGATCAGCTAAATGATCCCGCGGTGATTGCGCGAGCCCGCTGCTACGGTGCGCTGCCGAATGTACTGCGCGGAATCGGCGGCTGGGATCAGCTGCAGGCGGCTTGGCGTGACACCATGGCTTGCGAGGAGCTGGCCGAGCACGCCGGCGTGATCGGCTCGATCATTTGTTGGACCGCCAGCCTGCAGCACCACGGGCGCGCCGAGGCCTACCTCAGCGAAACCGCCGCGTTCTGCGCCGACCACGACCTGGGCACCTTCCACGCTTTGTCCACGAGCTCCGCCGGCCTGGTTGCGTTGCACCGTGGTGAGTGGACCGAGGCTCTCGCCTACGCCGAAGACGTGCTGACCCGGCCGGGCTTGACTCCGTTGCACCGGATCATGCCACTGGTCACCGTCGCGCTCATCCGGGCCCGGCGCGGGGAACACCAGCAGGCGGACTCGTTGCTGGACGAAGCCCTGACCGCCGCGGAACCCAAGGACCTGTCACGGCTCGGGCTCGTGTGGGCCGCGCGCGCCGAAGTCGCTTGGCTGGCGGGTGACGATGACACCGCACGCGCCGAAGCGCGGGCTGGACTGGCGGCGGCGACCGCCCATGCCGACCCGTGGCTGGTCGGGCACCTACAACGGTGGGCGCATGTGGCCGGCGGCCCACCGATGGACGTCGCCACCGTCGACACCGTCACGCCGTACCGGTTCGAGATCGGCGGCGCTTGGGCGACCGCCGCCGCCGAATGGACAGCCCTCGGCTGCCCCTACGACGCTGCGCTGGCCCAAGTCGGTGGCGACATCGACGGCGTCCAAGCGGCGCTGGGCACCTTTCGGCGGCTCGGCGCCCGTGCCGCGGCCCGACGTGCACAGCGCCGCCTCGCTCAACTGCGGGGTCGCACCTACTACCCGCGCCGAGCGGAAACCTTGTCGGACCCGGACGGACTCACCCGCCGCGAACGGGAGGTACTCGAGCTACTCGGACGCCGGTGCAGCGACGCGGAGATCGCCTCCGCGCTGCACATCAGCCCGCGGACCGCGGGATCACACGTCAGCTCGATCTTGAGCAAACTCGGTGTGGAAAATCGCATCCACGCCGCCGCCCATGCCGCGCGGCGCCGGGGTGCGCCGCAACCCACCTGACGGGAGGTTATTCGCGTGCTGTGGCCCGGCCGGGGCTCACCAGCGAGCGGCCGCCGCGAGCGCCGAGTCGACGGTCGGGTAGATCGGCAGGGCGCGGCCCAGCCCGCAGGCGTCGACGATCCGGGTGACGATCGGCTCATGACTCACCAGGCGTAGCTCGATGCCGCGGTCCCGGCAGCGTTGGGCCTCGTCTGCCAAAGCCGCGAACCCACAGCAGCCCATGAAATCGAGTCCCGTGACGTCGACGATGAACGGCCCGGGAGCGATCACGACGGCGGCGGCCTCGCTCACCAGCTGGCGCCAGGTGTGCTCGTTGCACGCGTCGACCTCGCCGCCCGCATTGATCAGCACGGCGGGGCCGAATCGGTCGGTCGTCGCCCGCAGCGTGCTGTGGGGATCGCCCAGTTCGTACACCAGCCGCGTGCTGAGCTTCAGGGGCGTGCTGGGTAGCGGTTCTGCAATGACCGGGCTCATGGTGGACTCCCTAATTGCTCAGCGTAACTACGCCGAGACGGTTGTCCGTCCTGCTGACTGAAGACCGACTCGCACAGTGCGAATCTCTGTTGTATAACGAGACAGGGCGGTCTGTCTACATGGCGGGGCTAAGAGTATGGTGAGGCGGGCTATGACGACGCACGACGTCGCTCCCGCCGCATCGGCCCGGGAACGCATCTTGTCCGCGGCGTACGAGCTGTTCAGCAGGCGCGGCATCCGCGCGGTGGGCACCGACGAGGTGATCGAGCGTGCCGGGGTGGCCAAGGCGACGCTGTATCGGCACTTCGCCACCAAGAACGACCTGGTGCTGGCCGTGCTGGAGCGGCGCGAACAGGTCTGGACGCACGGCCTGATCGAGGAGCAATCGCGGCAGCGGGGCGCCACGCCGGAAGAGCAGCTGTTGGCGATCTTCGACGTCATGCACGACTGGTTTCAGCTGCGCGACGGCTTCGAGGGCTGCTCGTTCATCAACGTGCTGCTCGAGCTGGGGGCGGATCACCCGGCCGGGCAGGCCTGCATCACCCACATCGAGCACGTCCGCGACATCGTGCGCCGCCGCGCCGCCGCGGCGGGGCTGACCGACGTGGAGGAGTTCGCCTCGTCGTGGCACATCTTGATGAAGGGCGCCATCGTCCTGGCCGCCGTCGGTGACCAGGACGCGGCATTGCGGGCCCGCAGGATGGGGCGGGCCCTCATCGACGAGCACCGGCCGCTCTCGGCGTCCGACGCGGGCGAGGCGGTAGGGTCGTAGGGGAGCGCGAACGTCGCCTAAACCGTGCCCTCGACCGGCGACGCCTCGCTCTTGCGGTGATGTTCGGCCTCGAGCTCGGCGATCGCCCGCGCGGTCCGCTCGCGCAACGCAAAGGCGGCGATCAGGCCGAACACGATCGCGACCACGAGCGCGACCCAGGAGAATCGCTCCATCCACCGTTCGGCGGCCATTCCCGCGAAGTACACCAGGGCCGTCGTGCCGCCCGCCCAGCAGATGGCCCCCGAGACGTTCGCCACCAGGAACCGCGGGTAGTGCATCTTCAGCGCGCCGGCGAGCGGCCCGGCGAAGATCCGCAGCAGCGCGATGAAGCGGCCGAAGAAGACGGCCCGCACTCCCCAGCGGTTGAACAGCCGCTCGGCGAGTGCCACGTGTCCGGGCCCGAAGTGCTTGGGGAACCGTTGGCCCAGCCGGTCGAACAGCGGCATGCCGAACCGGCGCCCGATGGCGTACCCGATCGAGTCGCCGACGACGGCGCCGATCACCGCGGCGAGGCCCACGCCGACCGGGTTGACGGCCAGGTCGTGTTGCGACGACATGAGCGCCGCCGTCACCAGGACGATCTCACCGGGGAGGGGGATGCCCAGGCTCTCGACCCCGACGATCCCGCACACCACCAGGTAGACGGCGAGCGGCGGGACCGACTGCAGCAAGGCCTCCACGTTCATGGGTCAAGGATGCCCGACCGTCGGGCATCCCGCGCCGTATTCCCCGGCCCCGCGATGCGAAACGGCTCCAACTGCGGGCGCTTGGGCTCGCGCCCGTCCGCCGACGAGAGGCCGCGCATCCGGCGCCAGATCCAGGGGAAGAAGGCGTCCTGCGTCCAGCGGAGCTGCCCGTAGGCGGTGGCGGGCAGCGACAGTCGTGCCGGGTTGACGCTCGGCTCGGCCCAATCATGGTTGCTGCCAGGCAGATTCAGCGCCTCGGCGGCCGCGGCGGCGAATAGGATGTGGCCCTTGGTGGACGCGTGCACCCGGTCGATGTCCCAGGTGTCGAGGTCGCGCATCGACCCGGCGCCGTACAGATCGACCAGCCGGAAGCCGTAGCGCTCGCTGGCCCCGCGGATCGTGGCGTTGATGCGGGACAACCGCCCCGCCACCAGCCGGCCCAGCGGCAGGAACTGCGCGACGTTGGGGAACGTGGTCGTCACCACGGTCGCGCCGGATCCGGCGAGCGCGGCGTAGAGCTCTTCGAGGTCGCGCAGCGCGGGACCGAACGACCGGCCCGGCTGGATGACGTCGTTCATCCCGACACACACCGTGACCAGGTCCGGCCGCATGGCCAGCGCCGGCGGAACCTGCTCGCGCAGCACGTGGCCGATCCGCTTGCCGCGGATCGCGAGGTTGGCGTAGTGCAGGCCCGGGCGCAGCGCGTCGATCATGGCGGCGAGCCGGTCCGCGAACCCCAGCAGGCCGACGACATCGTCGCCGTCCCACAGCCCCTCGGTCTGGCTGTCTCCGAGGGCGACGTATCGGCGATAACCGGCGTGACCAAGCCCGCGCACGATGCCGAGACTAGTTTGGTGGCGGCGACCCGCGTCGCCCGGCTTCGCCGCGACTCGCGAGCACCCGCGAGTGCACGTTCGGCGCGCCGCCGCTCGCTGGTGAGGAGTGTCCATGCAGGACGTCGAGTTCAACCTCGCCGAGGTGTTCGCCGCGGTCGCGGCGGCCAACCCGGACCGCGACTGCATCGTGTTCGGCGACCGCCGGTTCACGTTCGCTCAGACCGACGCGCGTGCCCGCCGCTTCGCCCGCGCGCTGAACCAGTGGGGCCTCGGCGCGCGCCGGGAACGCTCCGAGCTGGCGCCCCACGAGTCCGGCCAGAGCCACCTCGGGTTGTACATGGCCAATTGCAACGAGTACCTCGAGGCCATGCTCGGGGCGTACAAGGCGCGGGTCGCGCCGTTCAACGTCAACTACCGCTACGTCGCCGACGAACTGGTGTACCTGCTCGGCAATGCCCGCGCGGATGCGGTGATGTATCACGCGCGTTTCGCGCCAACGCTGGGCGAGGCGCTGCACACCATGGGCGCCGGCATCCGCCTCATCCACGTCGACGACGGGTCCGGCCAGGAGCCGCTGCCCGGCGCCGTGCGCTACGAGGAATTGCTGGCATCGGTGTCCGACGAGCCGCTCGATCTCACGCCCTCGCCCGACGACCTCTACGTCCTCTACACCGGCGGAACCACCGGGATGCCCAAGGCGGTGCTGTGGCGCCAACACGACATCTATCTGAACGCCATGGGCGGCCGCAACTTCGGCACCGGCGAAGTGGTGACGAGCCTGGCGGAGATCGTCGAGCGGTCGCGGCCCGAGGGGCCGGGCTCGATGACGGTGGCACCGCTGATGCACGGGGCCGCACAATGGGCTGCCTTCACCAACCTGTGCGCCGGGCGACCGTTCGTGATGGCGCCGACCACCACCCACTTCGATCCGGCCGAGGCGTGGGCGCTGGCCAGCCGCGAGCGCGTGGTCTCGCTGTCGATGGTCGGCGACGCCTTCGGGCGGCCGCTGCTCGACGAGCTCGGGGCCGGCGATTACGACCTGCCCGGATTGCTGATCCTAGTCACGGGCGGGGCGGCGCTCAGCGCCCCGCTCAAGCGGCGCTTCGTCGAACTGTTGCCGCAGCTGACGATCGTCGACGCGGGCGGCGCGTCGGAGTCCGGCGCCCAGATGGGGCAGGTGTCCAGCCGCGCGCAGGCCGCGCTGGGCCGGTTTGTTCCCAATCCCGGTGCGGTGGTAGTCAGCTCGGACATGACCAAGATCCTGTCACCCGGTGACGACGAGATCGGCTGGCTGGCTCAGCAGGGCCGGATACCGCTCGGCTACCTCGGGGATCCGGAGAAGACCGCGCGCACCTTCCCCTTGATCGAGGGGATCCGGCACTCGGTCCCCGGTGACCGGGCCCGATGGCACGCGGACGGCGGGATCGAGCTGTTGGGCCGCGACTCGGTGACGATCAACTCCGGCGGGGAGAAGATCTTCGCCGAGGAGGTGGAGGCCGCGATCGTGCGGCACCCCGCCGTCTACGACGTGGTGGTGACCAGCCGGCCCAGCGCGCGGTGGGGCAACGAGGTCGTCGCCGTCGTCCAGCTGGGCGATGGCGAGCGGGCCGACGGGGACGGCCTGGCCGACGCCATCATCGCCGAGGCCGCCCGCCACATCGCCCGCTACAAGCTGCCCAAGGCGATCGTTTTCCGCGACCGGTTGCGACGGTCGCCGTCCGGCAAGGCCGACTACCGTTGGGCTAAAGCGGTTGCAGCGCAGGGAGATCAGTGATGAAGAGCGAGCGGCGCCCCGGTTGGGATAGGGGTGACCCCAATTCACAGGGCGCGAACCGGAGGGTGTGGCCGTGACGGGAATGGCGAACGCGCGGGACGTCAGGAGCCGCGCGGGCCTCGCGGTCGGGGTCGGGGTCACGCTGATGGTGTTCGTGGCGGGGCTGGCGTGGGCGAAGTGGACGCCATACGCGGCCAAAGCCTTGAAGGCCCGGCGAACCCATCACTGGCCGGGGTCCGACATCCTCACCACGGGCGGCGTCCGCCCGGGGGATGATCCGACCTGGCACGCCGCGACGACGTTCTTCCACGCGTACCTGTCCTCGATCTGGCCGGCGCTCGTCGTCGCATTGTTGATGAGCGCGTCGGTGCAGGCGCTGGTGCCGCCAACCTGGTTGCCCCGCTTGTTGAATCGGCGACACGTGCTGTCGAGCGCGTTCGCCGGCGCGGTGGCCAGCACGCCGTCGATGATGTGCACGTGTTGCACCGCCCCGGTCGCGATAACGCTGCGGCGCAACGGGGTCGACCGCGCCGCCAGCGTGGCCTACTGGCTCGGCAATCCGCTGCTCAATCCCGCGGTGCTGGTTTTCTTGTTCTTCGTTGTGCCCTGGCAGTGGACGCTGACGAGGATTCTCGTCGGCGCCGTGGCGGTGGTCGGAGCCGCCGTCGCGGTGGCGCTGGTGACGCGCCCGCGCGGGGCCGCGCCGTCGGCGCCGGACAACCCGCCCGCGCTCGACGCGGGGTCGCCCGCCCGCAGTTTCGCGCGGGCACTGCTGCGGCTGTGCCTGATCCTGCTGCCGGAGTACGCCGTGATCGTGCTCGCCCTGGGCGCTTGCCGGGGCTGGCTGCTCGCCGCGACCCGGCTCCCGCACCACGGCCTGCTGATCGTGGTGCTCGCGGCGATCGTCGGCACGCTCATCGTCATCCCCACGGCCGGTGAGATTCCCATCCTGCAAAGCCTTGCGCTGCTGGGTGTCTCGTCGGGGGCGATCGGCGCCCTGCTGATCACGCTCCCCGCGGTCAGCGTCCCGGGTGCCGTGATGGTGGCGCGCGGTCTGGGATGGAAGGCGACGACGACCGCCGCAGCCGCGGTGGTCGCGGCCGGGTTGCTCGGCGCGACGGTGCTGAGCCTGATCTGAGTGACGCCGCCGACGCATCAGGTGGGTCCCGTCGACTCGTGCTCAACGCCGCCGCCCAAGCCATTGGCGACCAACTGGGCTGAGGCCGGCTCACCGGCGCGCGAACACGTCGTCGAGCGTCACGGTGCGCAGCCCGCGGGCGCGGATGATCTCCCGCAGCTGCCCGTAGACGTGGGTGATCGGCGGATGGTTGAGGTGGCCGATCACGATGTTCTGCGCGATGAAGGACTGGTTCGCAAGCGCGACGATCTGGTCCTCGGACAGCAGCGCGGAATCGTGCAGGTCGCCCGACCACAACGTGGGATGCTGATAGCCGAGGTCGGCGGCCACCGCGTCCACCGCGGCGTTGTGGTGACCGTAGGGTGGCCGGAAGTAGGGGGTGGCGTCCACCCCGTACGTGTTGCGCAGGAACCCGTCGGTGCGGCGGAGCTCGTCGGCGACCTGGCTCGGCGTCAGCCTCGTCAGGTCCGGGTGCGTCCAGGTGTGGTTGGCCAGCTGAATCTGCCCCGAATCGACGAGCGGGCGCAGCAGGGCGGCGTGCTCGGTCCACGAGCGGTAGTCGCCGGTGACGAAATACGTGAGCCGCACGCCGCTGTCCTTGGCGAACTGTGTGTAGAGGCGCACTACGTCGGAGTTGGCGCCGTCGTCGACCGTCCAGGCCAGTAGACCGCCGTTGCCGGGCAACCTCTTCAGTACGGCGCCGCCCGGCAGCGCCACCCGCGATCCCGGGTTGATTGGTCCGGGGGCGGAGCCGAGGACGTCGCCCCGGGCCACCGGCGCCGGGGGTCCGCCGGCGGCGCACGAAGAGACGCCCGCAAACACCGCGGCCAGGGCGAGCAGGAAGCGCCGCCGGGCAAGTTCGCTCACCTGACTGCTCCTGAGTTCGCGGGTCGGACCAGCGAACGTTAGGTCGACGGCCGACGCGGCGCGGCTCACCCACGCCGCGCGGCGCCCACTCGATGCGAAGCTGTGACGTGCTCGAGAGGTCCGGTCAGGCGAGCGTGCGTGTCGGTACGACGACACGCCGCCGAATGCGTACATCCGCGCACGCTCGTGCTAGCGGGCGTCACCGCGGCGCGCCCGGCCCGAATCCGGAGGCATTGCCCAGCTCGGCGCGGCAGACGTGCATCCCGCGGTGCAGGCACATATTGACCAAGGCTCGCAGGGCGCCGTCCGAATCCCGGGTGAGGATGAAGGAGTCGTCGAGCACCCGACGCACCATGTAGTCGCCGTCGTGCGGGTTGCGGAGAAACCACCGGTCGTTTCCCCGCAACTGGCCGACGCCGGGCGAGCGTGACCCCGCCGGGTTTTTACAAGAGAGCTTTGTGCTAACTCACAGCTGCCACACAACCGCATAGCAAGGTGCCGCGGCTACCGTGCGGTCATCACCCGATATCACGTGCGTTTCACGGCGGAATGTGAGGGAAGGACTGGTGTCATGGTCATTCGGTCGCCTGGTGGGGGATTGCCGAGGTTGGGACCGCGGGCGGTTGCCGCCCTCGGGCGTCAGGCGTGGCTGGATCGGCCGAGCTATCGGTTCGAACACCTGCTCAGCTTCGGCTTCAACGCGCTGGGCGGCGCCCGCAACACCGTGGCCAACGCCCTGAACGGCGTCTGGCTCGGCCACCCCGTACACCCGCCGCTGGCGTCACTGACGAGCGGAGCGCTCGGCACCACCGTGGCCCTCGACGCGCTCAGCCTGTTCCCGGGACAGCCGGCCACCGAGGTCCGCGACGCTTCGCGGTTCGCGTCCCGCGCCCTCGGTGTGGGCATCCTGGCCAGCGTCGGCTCGGCCGTCACGGGTGTTGCCGACTGGCAGCACACCCACGAGCAGGCCCGCCGGGTGGGCGCCGTGCACGGCCTGGTGAACCTGGCCGCGACCGCCCTCTACGCGCGGTCGTGGTGGGACCGCCGCCAGGGTCGGCACCGGCGCGGCATCGCCCTGACCGCCCTGGGGTACGGCGTCACCCTCGCCGGCAGTTACGTCGGCGGCGCGCTGGTGTTCGAATCCGGCATCGGCATCGACCAGTCGGGTGAGCGGCTGCGGACCACCAAGTGGACACCCGTGCTGCCGTCCAGCTCGCTCAACGGCAAACCGGTGCGGGTCGAGGTCGACGGGGTCGGGCTGGTGGTGTGCCAAACCAGCCCCGGTGAGGTCGCGGCGTTCGGCGAGTTCTGCCCGCACCTGGCCGCGCCGATGGAAGACGGCTGGGTCGACCGCGGCCGGATCGTCTGCCCGTGGCACGGCTCGTGGTTCGCGGCCGAGTCGGGCGAGGTGGTGCGCGGCCCGTCCGCAGCTCCGCTGCCGTGCTACGAGGCCAGGTTGGTCAACGGGATGGTCGAAGTCCGCGGCGAGCGCGAACCCGCCCTGGGCGGACAGAAGGGGATGACCGAGTGAACGCCTACGACGTACTGAAAGAGCACCACGTCGTGCTCAAGGGCCTGGGCCGCAAGGTCAGCGAGGCCCCGGTGAATTCCGAAGAGCGCCATGCCCTTTTCGACGAGATGCTGGTCGAGCTCGACATCCACTTTCGCATCGAGGACGACCTGTACTACCCGGCGCTCGGCGAAGCCAGCAAGCTGATCGCGGTGGCGCACGCCGAACACCGCCAGGTGATCGACCAGCTCTCCGTCCTGCTGAGGACCCCGCAGAGCGAACCGGGCTACCCCGACGAGTGGAACTCGTTCAAGACCGTCCTCGAAGCGCACGCTGACGAGGAGGAGCGCGACATGATTCCCGCCCCGCCGCCGGTGCGGATCACCGATGCCGAGCTCGAGGAGCTGGGCAACAAGATGGCCGCCAAGATGGAGCAGTACCGCGGCTCCGCGATGCACCGACTCCGCACCCGGGGGCGTGCGGCCTTGGTGCGCGCCCTGTAAGGACCTGTACGGGGTAGCCTCCCGGCTCATGTCCGCCGAGGGTGTCGCCTCTCAGGACGACATCTCGGCCGAGATCGCCGAGCTCGGTGAGCCGGGAGGCGACCACCGCGGCGGGGCGTCATCGGTGCCGTACAAGCGCGGAACCCCGTGCTGTCCATCATGATCTGGCGCACCGCCGTGTCGGCGCCGCAGCTCGCGGCCACGCTGCACCGCGGGAGCGCCCCGACGTGACGACGAACGACCCGCCGACTCGGGACTTCTTCCCCTACTGCCCGGCCGACCGCGGATGGTCGGATCTGGGTGCGAAACAGTCCGCGCGACAGGGAGACTCGAGATGAGCGACGAAGACGGCAAGGCCTGCCTGGTCGAGGTTCTCATCGAGGAGCGCGACGAGCGCACGCGGGCCAAAGCCCGGCTGTCCTGGGCGGGCCGCCACCTGGTGGGTGTCGGCCTGGCGCGCCTGGATCCCGCCGACGAACCGGTGGACAGGATCGGCGACGAGCTCGCGGTCGCCCGCGCCCTCTCCGACCTGGCGAATCAGCTGCTGGCGCTGACCTCCGCGGACATTGCGGCGAGTACCCACGAACCCGTCACCGGCCTGCACCGCTGACCGCGTGACTGTCGGATCGAGCACCACGAGAAGGGCGTAGCGACGAATCATGAGGCACCGACCTGATTTACCGGCCGTCATCGACGTCCGTGTGACGACGCACGGTGAGCTGCCGGGCGCCGAGGACTACGCCCGGACCAAGATCGGCGAACTCGGTCACCTCACCCACGAACCCATCCTCGACGCCCATGTGCGACTGAGCGAGCATGGCGACCCCGCGGTGGCCCGGCGGGTGATCGCCCAGGCGAACCTCGACGTCAACGGCCGGTTGGTGCGCGCCCAGGTGGAAGGCGCCACCGCGCGGGAGGCGATCGACGGACTGGATGCGCGTCTGCGGCGCCGGCTGGAGCGCAGCGCGGAACACTGGGAAGCCAAACGGGGCGGCATGCCCAAGGCGGGCGCACACGAATGGCGCCACCAGTCCGAGCCGAATCACCGGACGAACTACTTCCCCCGCCCGGAAAGCGAGCGCAGGATCATGCGGCGCAAGTCGTACAGCCTGCCGACCTGTTCCGTCGACGACGCCGCGGCCGAGATGGAACTGCTCGACTACGACTTCCATCTCTTCACCGAGGCGGGCACGCGGCAGGACAGCGTTGTCTATCATGCGGGACCGACGGAATACCGCCTGGCCCTGGCTGATCCGGAATCCGCCGGCAATCTGACGCCGTTCGAGGCGCCGGTGACGATTAGTTCGCAGCCGGCCCCGCGACTCACCGCCGATCAGGCCATCGAGCGGATCGGCCTGCTCGGCCTGCCGTTCCTGTTCTTCGTCGACGCGGCCCGGGGGCGGGGAAGCGTGCTGTACCACCGCTACGACGGTCACTACGGGCTCATCACTCCAGCCGGCTGAGGCCGGTCGCCCTCACGCCATCTGAATGCCGCGGCGGTCCCGGAACTCCCCCCGTCCGGGACCGCCGCTCACACTTGAGAAGTCCTATCGCTGGCCGGCGAGCCGGTCGGTCGCGGCGTAGCGCAGGAGCGCACCCACCCCGTCCGCCGGCGAGATCCGGCCGTCGGCCCGCACCAGCGCCGCGCCGACGGCGATTGCCGCGAACGGCAACGCCTCGTCGGCCCGTGCCACCCGTCGAACCGGCTCGCCCAGTTCGGAGAGTGCGTCGGCGTTCGGGGCGATGGTGATGAGCGCCTCGCCGGTGACGACGGTTTCGTCGCCCACCTCGCCGACGATCAGGGTGTCCACGTCGCCGTCGCGCAGCGCCGCGCACACCGCGGCGAGCCCCTCGGCGGCCAGCCCCGAGCCGCGTCCCGTCTCAGCCTCGAATCGTTCGACGAAGCCGGCGATTTCGATGCCGCGGCGCCGGGTGAACTCCGCGGCGGTCAGTTCCCGGACCTGTTCTTCGTCGATGCCGCTCTTGCGTGCGCCGGCGTGCAGCTGGGACACCCGGTTGGCAACGCGTTCCGGCAGCTCGGCACCCAGGTCGGCGAGCGAACTCACCTCGCCGCACAGGAACACCACCTCCGGGTCCGCCTCGTCCACCAGCCGGGTCAGCGCGTCGGCGACCTCGCGGCAATTCATGCGGATCGCCTCCTCGGTGGTGTGCTGATGGTCGCCGTAGCCTTTCCAGCCCGCGCTGACCGGGTTGTGTACCGGAAACCCGCCGCCCTCGATGCTGGTGGCGGCGACGCTGCCGCCCTGGTACAGCGTGATGTCGGCGCCAGTGTGGTCGACCGCGGCGAACACGTAGGTCGGTCGCTGCATCTCGAATTCGACCAGCGGGACCACGTAGGGGTAATCCGACACGCGGACCTCCATGGCCGGTGGCGGACTGGTCAGGTGCTCGTTCACCAGAACCTGGTCGGCGGTCGCGATCACGGCCCTGCCGCGCCGGCCGACCGCGGGCCGGAAGCGCAACACGGCCTCCTCGCGCGTGGCGACGACGTCGTCGCCCGCGCCCCTGGCCTCGAGCTCCTTGCGGATGTCCTGCCAGGTCGTCTGGAGGTGCTCGATGGCGTCCGCGGTGTCATGCGAGTCGTCGAAATACACCGAGACGAACGGGCCTTGCGCGTTGACCAGCCACCTGAGGCGTTGTGATTGCATGCCATTCCTCTTTCGCTACGTGCCTGCTGTTGCGCCAACCGTAGAAAGGACGGCCGGGACGGCACGAGGGTCGTTGGCCACCGGCCGGGGGTCTAAGGTCCCAATCGCCGTCACGGCCCGTAGAGGGCCGACAGGCGATCCGCGAACTTCTCGATGACGACCTTGCGCCGAAGCTTCATGCTCGGCGTCAGATCGCCCGACTCGACCGTGAATTCGCGATCGGCGATGACGAACTTCTTGATCTGCTCCCAGCGATTGAGCTCGACGTTCAACGCGTCGATGTAGCCGGCGATCAGTTCCTCGGTTCTCTCGTCGCCGGCGATCTCGGCGAAGGACTTACCCGCCAGGCCGGACTTGCCGGCCCAATCGGTGATCGCCTCGGTGTCGAGGCTGACCAGCGCCACACAGTACGGCTTGCCCTCGCCGTAGACGACCAGCTCGCTGACGTACGGGCACAGGCCCTTGAACTTCGCGTCGATCGCCGAGGGCGCCACGTACTTGCCCTGCGAGGTCTTGAACATGTCCTTCTTGCGGTCGGTGATCCGCAGATACCCGTCGTCGTCGATCTCCCCGATGTCGCCGGTGTGAAACCACCCCTGCTCGTCGATCGCCTCGGCGGTGGCGTCGGGCAGGTCGTGGTAGGCGGTCATCACTCCTGGCCCCCTGAGCAGGATCTCGCCGTCGTCGGCGATCCTGGCCTCGGTGGCCGGGAAGGGATGGCCGACCGTCCCGAAACGATAGGCGTTGGGGCGGTTGATGAATGACGCCGCGGCGGTCTCGGTCAGCCCGTAACCCTCGAGCACCGCAATGCCCACCGCGTCGAACCACTGCGCCACGTCGCGGTCCAGCGCGGCGGCCGCGGAGACGAAGAACCTCAGCCGGCCGCCGAACCGTTCCCGGATGTTCGACAACACCAACCGGTTGGCCACCTTGTAGGCCAGCGACGAGGCCAGCGACGGCTTCCGTCCGGCTTGACGGGCTTCCGACACCTTCCGGCCGACACCCACCGCCCAATCGAACATCATCTTGGTGAGCCGGCCCTGTTCGGCCGCCATCTCCTGGACCCGGGCGTGCGCCTTCTCGAAGATCCGCGGGGCCGCCCCCATGATCGTGGGATGCAGGATCGCGAGGTTGTCGACGATCCGCTCGACGCGGCCGTCGATGGCGGTGGGAAAGCCGATCTGCAGGGGCAGCGCCAGCATCACCTTGCCGAACGCGTGCGCCAGCGGCAGCCACAGGAAGTTCAGGTCGTCGGGGCCCAGGATGCCGAGCGAGTCGATGGCCGCGGCGGTATAGGTCCACGAGCGGTGCGTCAGCCGCACCCCTTTGGGCCGCCCGGTGGTGCCGGACGTATAGATGAGGCTGGCCAGCTGGTCGGGCCCGATGGCGGCGACCCGTTCGTCGACGGCGCCGGGGGAGTCCGCGAGCAGTTGCTTGCCCATCTGCTCGAGCTCGGTCAGGGTGATCGCCCAGTCGCCGTCCCCGTTGCCGTCGATCAGCACGACCCTGCGCACCTCGGGCAGCTCGCCGCGGTGCTCGAGCAGCTTGCCGAGCTGGGCCTGATTTTCGGCGATCACGACCCGGCTGCCCGAATTGGCCACGATGTAGGCGACGTCGGTGGCGTTGGTGGTCGGATACACGGTGGTGGTCGCCGCGCCCGCGCACATGATGGCGAAGTCGGCCAGCACCCATTCGTAGCGCGTGGCGGACGCGAGCGCGACCCGGTCTTCCGGGGCGATGCCCAGCGCGATCAGCCCGGCGGCAAGGTTATGGACCCGCTCGCCGACCTGCTGCCAGGTCACGCTCTCCCAGGTGTTGTCCTGCGGGTAGCGGAAGGCTTCCGCGTGCGGGGTGGCGGCGACTCGGTCGAGGAACAGGTGAGCGACCGACGGTGCGCGGTTGTCGATCTTGCTGACGTCAGGCCGCTCCGCTGCGGCCGGTGCTGCGTTCATAGTGGATTCCGTTGGTGCCGAACCGGATGCCGGCGGTGGCCGGCACGCCTTCGATGCTGGCGCCCTTCGGCGGGCCGGAAAAAGAGACGAAAGTCACGCGACCACCGGCAAACGTCACCCGCGCCGGCACTTCAGGGTCCTTTGTCACCACCCCTGACCACCAATTTCCCGGGCGTCGGGCGCCGGGGGTCGCGTACCCTACGTCCGGTGAGGGCGCATCACGGGGATGCCACGACGTGAGCCCCGCCAGGGTCGAGGACCTGGCGGCGCTGCCGGTATTCGCCGGCATCGCGGGGCAGGACCTCGCCCGACTGGCCGCCGGCCTACGGCCGCTGCGCGCGGTCACCGGCGACGTGCTGATGCGGCAGGGCGATGACGCGGAATCTTTCGCGATCATCGCGTCGGGCCGGGTCGAGATCAGGCATGCCGGTCCGGACGGCAAGGTGGTGATCGTCGAGCTGCCGCCGCCGACGATCGTCGGCGAGATCGCCCTGCTGCGACGGGCGCCCCGGACGGCGACGGTGGTCGCCAGGGACGACATCCACGGCTACCTCGGCGACAACGCGGCCTTCGAGTGCATGCTGGCGATGCCGGCCGTCGCCGAACGGCTCGTCCCCACCGCGCGGCAACGGATGGCCGCGTACGTCACCCCGATCCCGGTCGCGACGAAGGACGGCGCCAAGCTGCTGCTGCGCCCGGTCCTGCCCGGCGACGCCGAGCGATTCACCGACGACGGGTCGTTTTCGCGCGAGACGCTGTACCGGCGCTACCAGGGTGGCGTCCCGTCCGAGGCGCGGCTGGTCTATCTGTTCCAGGTCGACTACGTCGACCACTTCGTGTGGGTGGTGGTCGACGGCGCGCACGGCGGCGACGGACCGGTGGTCGCCGACGCGCGGTTCATCCGCGACCAGGATGACCCGGCGTCGGCCGAGGTGGCGCTCACGGTGGCCGACGCCTATCAGGGCCGGGGGATCGGCACGCTGCTGCTCGGGGCGCTCGCGGTCGCTGCGCGGGTGGACGGCGTCAAGCGGTTCCACGCCCGGGTGTTCGCCGACAATCCGCCCGCCCGCGCGCTGGGTGACAAGGTGCACGCCCGCTGGGAGCACGAGGAGCCCGGCGTGGTCACGACAACCGGGGAAATCCCGGAATTCAACGAACTTCAGCTCGACCGGGCGCTGCGCCGCCGGATCGAGCAGGTGGCTCGCCAGGTGATCCACGCGTTCGACTGAGACTCGAAAGGACCTGCAAAGGACCTGCCAAAGGACTAATGCCCCGGGCACCGGTGGCTTTGCGCCCTTACCGGGCCGCTGGCCGACGCGCAGCATTGACCCCATGAAGTCGCTCATCGTGTGCGTGTCGAAGTCCCACGGCAACACCCGCCGCGTGGCCGACCGGATGGCCGAGGTGCTGGGTGCCGAGGTCGTCGAACCCGAGTCCGTCGATCCCGGGCAACTGAGCGAGTACGATCTCGTCGGCTTCGGCTCCGGTATCTATTACATGGCATTCGACGCGCGGATACGCAAGCTGATCCGCCGCCTGCACAACGTGGATGGTGTGCGCGCGTTCACGTTCTTCACCAGCGGCGCCAGCCAGATGCCGCTGATGGACTACACCGCGCCGATACGAAAGCCACTGGCCGCCAAGGGTTTTCATGTTCTCGATTCGTTCTCCTGTCGTGGATTCGACACGGTGGGTCCGTTCGGCTTCATCGGCGGAATCAACCGCGGCCGGCCAGGAGACTCCGACCTGGACCGGGCCGCGGCGTTCGCGGAACGCCTGCGCAACCGGGTGGCGCCCCCGGCGACCGCCCCCTGACTTGCCGGCTTCGTGACCGATGCCCAGCCAGGAAGCCACCCCCGCGGTTTTGGCGCTGGTGCGCGGCCTCGTCACCGAGGTGCACCCGCACGGCGGGTCGCCGGCGGTGACGCTGGACACCACCTTCGACGACCTGGGGGTCGGCAGCCTCGAGTTGGCGGAACTCCTGCTGCGCGTGCAGGACAAGTTCGCGATCGCGCTGCCGCCCCACATTCTGGCCAGCGCGGAGACGCCCCGCGACCTCGTCGCGGCCGTCAGCCGCGGCCACCCCGCCGCACGCGACGGCCACCGGGGGCTCCCGCCACCGGTCGCCGAGCCGGGCGTCTGCGCGCCCGACACCGTGGCGACGCTGAACGACACCCTCACGTGGCACGTCGGCGCCACTCCGGACCGCACCCACCTCCGGATCCTGGACGAACCGGCCGCTCCCGCGGACCTGACGTATGCCGACCTGCACCGGGAGGCCACCGCCGCAGCGGCAGCGCTGATCGCGTATGACGTGCTGCCCGGCGACCGGGTGGCGATCATGTTGCCCACGTGCCGTTCGTATTTCGTCACCTTCGCCGCAGTGATGCTGGCCGGCGCCGTCCCCGTTCCGGTCTACCCGCCGGCCCGTCCGTCGCAGTTGGCCGACCACCTGCGCCGCACGACCGGGATTCTCGCGAACGCCGGCGCCACCATGCTGGTCACCGTGCCCGAGGCCGCCACCCTGGGTCACCTGTTGCGAGCGAACGTCGAAAGCCTGCGGCACGTGGTGGTTCCGGCCACCCTCGCGGCCGCGGGCGGAACGGCTCTGCCCCGGCCCCGCGCGGACGACCTTGCACTGGTGCAGTACACGTCGGGCAGCACCGGCCAGCCCAAAGGCGTGTCGCTCACCCACCGCAATCTGCTCGCCAACATCAGGGCGATGGGTCACGCCGCCGGGGCGTCGGCCGCGGACACCTTCGTCAGCTGGCTCCCGCTCTACCACGACATGGGGCTGATCGGCGCATGGCTCGGCTGCATGTATTTCGGCGTCCCGCTGGTGGTGATGAGCCCGCAGGCTTTCCTGATCCGGCCGTCGCGGTGGCTGTGGGAGATTCACAATAACCGGGCCACCATGTCGGCCGGCCCGAACTTCGCCTACGAGCTGTGCCTGTCGAAGATCCGCGACGAGGAGATCCAGGGGCTCGACCTGAGCTCGTGGCGCCTCGCCTACAACGGCGCCGAGCCGGTGAGTCCGGCGACGATCGAGCGGTTCGGCGATCGTTTCGCGCCCTACGGTTTCCGGCGGGAGGCGATGACGCCGGTATACGGGCTAGCCGAGTCCTCGGTGGGCCTGGCGTTCCCGCCGCTGGGCCGGGGCCCGGTGATCGACCGAATCCGCCGGGACGTCTTCGTGCGGTCCGGTCGTGCCGAGCCCGTCCAGCCCGGGGAGCCGGACCTGCGCTTCGTGGCGTGCGGTCAACCGTTGCCGGGCCACGAGATCCGCATCGTCGATGCCACCGGCAACGAGGTGGGGGACCGCCGGGAGGGGCGCATCGAGTTCCGCGGGCCGTCGTCCACGGCGGGATATTTCCACAACGCGGCGGCCAGCCGTGCGCTGTATCGCGGCGACTGGCTCGACACCGGCGACCTGGGCTACACCGTCGACGCCGACGTGTACGTGACGGGCCGGATCAAGGACGTGATCATCCGCGCCGGCCGCAATCTGCATCCCGCGGAACTCGAGGAGGCGGTCGGCAACCTCAAAGGCGTGCGCAAGGGGTGCGTGGCCGTGTTCGCCTCGCCCGACCCGTCCGGCGGCCCGGAACGGCTCGTCGTCATGGCCGAAACGCGCGCGCTCCGCGACGACGCGCGCGCCGCGCTGCGTGCCGAAATCGCCGCGACGACAGTGGATCTGTTGGGTGTGGCCCCCGACGACGTCGTCTTGGCGCCACCACGCACGGTGCTGAAGACGTCGAGCGGGAAAATCCGTCGGGCCGCGAGTGAAAAGCTCTATGCGGCAGCAAAAGTGGGGGCGCGTCCCCGGGCGGTGTGGTGGGAATTGGCGCGGCTCCAGATGCGCGGCGCGGCGCCGTCGCTGCGGCGCGCCTGGCGGGCGACGGCCGCCGTCGCCTTCGCCGCCTACGCGTGGGCGGTGTACGCGACGCTCGGCCTGTCGGTGGCACTGCTGTTGCTGCTGCTCCCGCGGCCCGCGTGGCGCCGTGGGGCCGCCGGGGGAGCGGTACGGCTGCTGGCCCGCCTCACCGGGACGCCGGTCGCCGTGCACGGCATGGCCAACCTGCCGGTGGGAACGTGTATCGCGGTCGCGAACCACCCCAGCTGGATCGATCCGCTGGCACTGGCCACGGTGATGCCGCCGTCGTTTCGCTTCGTTGCCGCGGAAGTCCTTGCGCACCAAGGCATCAACGGGTTCGTGCTGCGACGGCTCGGTCACCAGTTCGTCGAGCGCCACGAGCGCGAACACGGCGTCGCCGACACCGACCGGCTGGCTGCCCTGGCCCGCGACGGCCAGTCTCTCGTCATCTTCCCCGAAGGCCGCCTGGCGCGAGCACCCGGTTTGCGCGCCTTTCACATGGGTGCGTTCGTGGTGGCCGCGCAAACCGGCCTGCCCGTCGTTCCCATGGCCATCCGCGGGACCCGGACCATCCTGCGGCCCGAACACCACTTCCCGCGGCACGGAGCCATCGAGATCGTGGTCGGCAGTCCGATCCGCCCGTCGGGCACCGACTGGGCCGCGGCGGTCGAGCTGCACCACGCAGTCCGCAATGCCGTCCTGGACCTCTCGGGCGAACCGGACGTCGAGTGATCCGTCCCGTTAGTCCTCGTGTTTGCTCGTCGCTTGGGCCGCGCTGCGCACGACGCTGCGGAAAAACTCGGCCCAGTGCGGCTCGGATTTCTCCCGGGTTGTCGACTCCGGGGTGGTCGACTCCGAGGTTGGACATTGTGAGACTCCTCACTCGGGATGGCTAATGTGTGCCGGCGAACTGCCGACGACCCGACGTTGCGACCGCCGGTGCGCCGACACGAGTGGCGAAAGTCCTTTGTCTGCTGGTCAAGGACTTTCGCGGCCCGCAGAGCGGACGTAAGTCCCTAACCGCCCGAGTAGGGGTGCTGCTAGTTTGCAACGATGGCCGTACCCAGCGGTCCGGGCCCCGTCGGCCTGGGCGATGTCGTCAAACCCTTCATGCACACCGGCCGGTACGTGGCGCAGTCGTGGCGGGAGTATCTCGACCACCCGGAGCCGGGCAGCCTGCCGATCGCCCGGCCCACCGTCGCCCTCGCGGCCCAAGCGTTCCGCGACGAGATCGTTCTCATGGGCCTTAAGGCCCGCCGCCCGGTCAGCCGGCCCGCCAAGTTCGAGCGCATCACCCGTGAGGTGACGGCCGGGCTGGACTTCTACGGCGAGCGCGGATGGCTGGACAACCCCAAGCGGTTCTTCGGCGCCCCACCGCCGCTCACGGACGTCACCGTGGCAAAGGTCAAGGGCGGGAGAAGCTCCCATCATCGACTGTTCTTCTCGAGCGAATATCTGCCCCGCCCCGGGGAGCCGGGCGCCGAGCGGTGGATGGGATACACCGCCAACAACCGCGAGTACGCCCTGCTGCTGCGGCACGCGGAACCCCGGCCCTGGCTCGTGTGTGTGCATGGGACCGAAATGGGCCGTGCCGCATTGGATCTCGCGCTGTTCCGGGCCCGTCGGTTGCATGAGGATCTGGGGCTTAACGTCGTCATGCCGGTCCTCCCGATGCACGGGCCCCGTGCCCGCGGCCTCCCGAAGGGCGCCATCTTTCCGGGCGAGGACATCCTCGACGACGTGCACGCCACCGCTCAGGCGGTGTGGGACATCCGGCGGCTGCTGTCCTGGATACGGAGGGAAGAGCCGGAGTCGCAGATCGGGTTGAACGGCCTGTCGCTGGGCGGCTACATCGCCGCCCTGGTGGCCAGCCTTGAAACCGGGCTCACCTGTGCGATTCTCGGCGTCCCGGTGGCTGACCTGGTCGCGCTGCTGGGCCGGCACTCCGGGCTGCGCCCCGACGATCCCCGACGCCAGACCATGGAGTTCGCCGAACCGATCGGGCGGATGACGTCGCCGTTGTCGCTTGCCCCGCTCGTGCCCATGCGGGGCCGGTTCATCTACGCCGGCGTCGCCGACCAGGTGGTGCATCCGCGTGAGCAGGTGGTCCGGCTCTGGGAGCACTGGGGCAAGCCCGAAATCGTCTGGTACCCGGGCGGTCACACCGGCTTCTTCCGGGCGCGGCCGGTGCAGCGCTTCGTGGAGGCCGCGCTGGCGCAGTCGGGGCTCCTCGAGGGAGCCTCGACGCGGCGCGAACGTCCCGCCTAGGCGGCGGCGACGCCGTGAAGCCCCTGGACCCGCTGGACGCCGCGATGATGACCGCGGAGCTGGTTTCCAACCCGATGCATGTGGGGGCCGTCCTCATCCTGGCACCGCCGCGCGGTGCCGGTAAGCGCTACGCCGACAAGCTGTATCGCGAGGCGCTCGCCGGCGGCGACGCGGTCGACGCCCGGCTGCGCCGGTATCCCCACCGCGGGGTGGACACCGGCGGCCTCTGGGTTTGGCGGGAGCTGCACACCCTGGACATGAGCCGACATTGTCAGCGCCGCACCGTTTCCCCGGACGGATTCTGGCGATTGATCGGCGAACTGGACGCCCAGCCCCTGGACCGGTCGGGTCCAATGTGGATGTCGTATCTGATCGACGGCCTCGACGGCGGGCGGTTTGCCTTCTACATCAAGGTGCACCACACGGTCGTCGACGGTGTGGCCGGCTTCCAGATGATCACCGACGCGCTGAGCCGCGACCCAAAACGCCGCTCCATGCCGCCGTTCTACGCCGACCGCCGCACCGAATCCGCGGAATCCGCCGCGCCATCGGCCGACCCCCCGTCCCGGCTGGCGCCGCTGCGGTCGCTGATCGGGGCCGCCACGTCGAGCGTCGGGCTGGTCGGGCGGTTGCTCACCGGTGAGATCTCGACCGTGCTCGACTCGCTGGTCGGACACACCACGGTGCTGCCGTTCGGCGCGCCGTACACGCGGTTGAACGGCCGGCTCGGGCCAGAGCGGGTGGTCGCCGCGGGCAGCTGGGCGAAGTCGCGATTCCAAGCCGTGCAGGAGGTCGCCGGCGTGACCGCCAACGACGCGGTGACCGCGACCGTGGGTGGTGTGTTGCGCCGCTGGCTGCGCGACCGCGGGGAACTGCCCGACCGCTCCCTGGTCGCCGCCTGCCCGATCACGGTGCGCGACCGTGACCACCCGGATCACCAACCCGGCAATCAGTTCGGTCTGTGGCTGTGCCCGCTGGGCACCGACCTCGAGGACCCCGCCGCGCGGTTGGAGCTGATCCACAGGTCGATGTCGGAGGGCAAACGCTGGCTGGGCAAGCGCGGGTCATCTGCCTCGTTGTTGACCGCCGCCGGAAGCATCGCCGCGACGGTGGTCCTGCCCCTGCTGCCGTTCTCGCAGCAGATTCGCACCGGATTCAACGTGCCCATCTCCCACGTCGCCGGGCCCTCCACCGAAAGGTATTGGAACGGAGCCCATGTCGAGGAGATGTACCCGGTTTCGACCGTCTTCGACGGCCTGGCGCTCAACGTGACGACGTGCTCCTACGCCGATCGGATCGGGTTCGGCTACACGGCCGGGGCCGACACCGTGCCCGACGTCGACCGCCTGATACCGCTCACCGAGCAGTGCCTCACCGAACTCGAATCCGCCGTCGGCGTATGACCCCGGTCAGTTCGCCACGCGGGCGGGTCGACGGGCCGGCTTGGCGCCGGACGGCTTGCGGGCCAGCGCGCGGCTGAGCAGACGCGCCACCCCGAGCTCGATGCCGCTCGCGAACTCGTCGACGTCGGGCGTGGAGTCGTAGTCGGCGGTGATGCCGAAGACCAGTTCGTCGACGTAACTGAGCATGCTGATGACGGTGCGCATTTGCATGGCGATCGGCGGCACCGGCAGCAGCTCCTCGACCGGACGGCCCAGCACCTGCAGCCGCTGACGGGGACCGGGGACGTTGGTCGCCAGGGTGACCACGCTGCGTTGCGGCAGCCGCGTCAACGCCCGGACCGCCCACGCGCTGACAGGAAACGGAAGATAGTTCGTCGCCGCGACGAACGCGTTCGCGGCCTGCCGCTCCCCGCTGTTCTTCGCCTTGTCCAGCCGCGCATGGACCAGCCTGAGCCGCTTGACGGGGTCGTGCTCGGCGACCGGCAACGACGACAGCATCGCGGACACGCGATTGTCGGTGCGGTCCATGGCATTCGGCGCGCGCACCGACACCGGGATCATGGTGCGCAGCGAGTTGCGTCGCGGCTTCTCTCCGCGGCGCAGCAGCATGGTGCGGTAGCTGTCGGCGATCGCGGCAAGCGCCACGTCGTTGAGGGTCACGTCGAACGCCCGGCAGATCGAGTCCACCTCTTTCAGGGACACCCGCGCCGCGCTGTAGCGGCGCATGCCCGTGACCGGGCCGCGCAGCGAGGTCCCGGCCGTTGGGGTGAGCAAGCCGGTGACGAATTCCGCTGCGCCCCTCGCGGTGTACACCGCCGTCGCGGTGGTGGCGACCGATGCGCGCCACAGTCCACCGGCCCAGGTCAGCGGGTTTCGGCTGAAGCCCGCCTGCAGGACGATCGACGACGGCGGCTCGTGCGCCGCCCGGATGTCGCCGGCGAAGGTGTCGCCCGGGCCGGCGTCGGTCAGACTCGCCAGCATCCGCACGGCCGCGATGCCGTCGGCAATGCAGTGATGAATCTTGATCAGCGCCGCCCAGCGCCCTTCGGGCAGGCCCTCGATGATCCAGCATTCCCACAACGGGTGGTCCCGGTCCAGCCGGCGTTCCATCAGATCCGCGACGATCCGGAACAACGCGGCGTCGTCGCCGGGCGGGGGCACGGCGGCCCAGCGCACGTGATGCGCCATGTCGAAGTCGGCGTCGTCATCCCACTGCGGCGCCGCCAGTTCCAGGGTGTGCTTGCGCACCCGCTGGGTGTATCGGGGCTCGCCGTGGATCCGTTCGGTCAAGGTCGCCAACAGCCGCGCCCGCTCGGGCATCGGGCCGTCGACGACGGCCAGGGTGCCGATCGCCAGGCTCACGTGGCGGTCGGCGTCCTCGGCCTCCAGGAAGCTGGCCTCCAAGGTGGTTAGCTGTTCCATTGCCGCTCTCCGATCATCGATCGGCATCACTATGCGCCGCGCGGCGCGGGAGCCGGTAGTGCCGTTGGTCCCGAAGCGGAGGGCCGGGCTACCCGGAGGTCAATGCCGTGTCGGCTGCGACGCCCGGCCGGAGTGGCCCATGACGCGATTTAGCACGATTTCGGACAGGTCGCCGTCGTCGGCGACCCGGGCCAAGCCGATGCGCCGCAAGAACGTGTCGAGGCGCCGGTCCGGCGACCAGTCGGCGTAGCTGGGATCGACGTATGCCGACCGCAGGAAATCCGAAGCCAGAGAATCCACGTCAGAATCGGTCAATAACAACGGTGGGTTAGCACCCATAGCCGTCATACTCCTTGAGTTCAGCCGCAATCGCCCCAGCCAAAGTACGCCAGATGTGGTGATTATCACGTCACGCGCGGGTTGCGGATAGGGTCCAAAGTCATCAAGGCGGAAGAGCCGAAACCGGGATCATTGACGACCATCGGCCCTCGCGGACGGCGTTGCGCCGGCCGAGACTGGCGGCATGGCCAACAAGACGAGACGGGTCGCCGAAACCGCCGCGCTGCTTGCGGTCCTCTACGGCGCCCGGCGGTACTACCGCAACTGGGGCACCACCAAGGCGGAGAGCACAATGGCGCTGCCCGGTGACGCCTTGGTGGCCGACCCGGCGATTCAGACGACCGAGGCGGTCTACGTCGACGCGCAGGTGTCCGCGGTGTGGCCCTGGCTCGTGCAGCTCGGGCATCGCGACGCCGACCGGATCCACCCGGAATGGCAGCGCCTGGCGGTCGGCGACGAGGTCAGGTTGGCTGTCGGCGGCCTGCCGGGGCTCGGAGAAGGTGTCCCGCTGCGGGTCGCCGAGATCGTGCCCGAGAAGTCCCTGGTGCTCACCGCCGGCTGGCCGGGCCAGCGGTGGAATGCGGTGTGGTCCTTCCACATTCAGCCACACTGGGAGGACCGGGTCCGGCTGCTCACCCGCGCGAGGATCGCCCTGCGTCATCCCGGGGAGGTGTTCGCCATGGAACTCGTCAGGCCCGGCATCGCGCTGGGCACGCGGTGGTTGTTGCTGGGCGTCAAGCGCCGGGCGGAGCGCCGGCCCGCTCCGGTTCAGCCGCATCCGGTCGCCGGGACCGGCTGAGCATACGGGGCTGAGCAGGCAACAGCCCGGGCGACGAGTCGCCCGGGCCGCGTTTAAGGTTCTGACTATTTGGTGTCCACCTCGACGTGCTTCTCCGGTGCCGATGGCTCCGAAACACCTACGGAGACAGTCAAGATCCCCTTGTCGTAGGTCGCCTTGATGTCGTCCTCGTCGGCCCCGGCCGGCAGGGACAGCGTGCGCACGAACGAGCCGTACGAGAACTCCGATCGGCCGTCGAATTCCTTCTTCTCGCTGCGTTCGGCCTTGATGGTGAGCTGGTTGTTGCGGACGGTGATGTCGACGTCCTTGGCCGGGTCGATCCCGGGAATCTCGGCGCGGACCTCGTAGTGGCCGTCCACCATCTCGTCCTCCAACCGCATGAGGCGGGTGTCGAACAGGGGGCGCAGTCCGGCGAACGACGGGAATCCGGCGAAGAACTCCGAGAACTCGGGTAGCAGCGCGTGCGACTTCGGTGTTGCGGGAAGGGTTGTCATCGTTTTCTCCTCACTTATGTTTCCGCCACGGTGACGCCATCAATCCGACCACCGGGCGGATGAGCGCGGTAGGGACCGAAGTCCCTGTTGGGTTTCGGGCCGCTGAATTCTGGTCGACCGTTGCGCGCGGTCGGCCCCGAGAAGGCGCGTCGTGCAGTCGCTTGGATGCGGGCCGATTGGCCACCGGCGCAAGGTCCAACGGCCCTAGTTTCCGCCGCGCCGCAGCCCTACTTTCGGCAATGGTGGACTGGCCGAATCGGCTTCCCAAAGGCCCTGTCCGCCTTAAACGTTGGAGGTATTGAGGTGCGTGATGCGATCCCGCTCGGGCGGGTCGCCGGGTTCCCGGTGAGTGTCCACTGGAGCGTCCTGGTCATCCTGTGGTTGTTCACCTGGAGCCTGGCCAGCACGTTGCCCGGCGTCGTGAAGGGCTATTCGTCCGGGGCGTACTGGCTGGCCGGGGTGTGCGGCGCGCTGGTGCTGCTGGCGTCGCTGCTGGCCCACGAGTTGGCGCACGCCGTCGTCGCGCGGCGCTCGGGCGTGGCCGTTGGCGACGTGACGCTGTGGCTCTTCGGCGGTGTGACCACCCTTGGCGGAGAGGCGAAGACGCCGCGAGCAGCCTTCCGCATCGCGATCGCCGGCCCGGCCACCAGTCTCGTGCTCGCCGCAACGTTCGGCGGGCTGGTCGCGGCGCTGGACGCCGTGCGGGCCGCCCCGATCGTCATCGGCGTCGCATCGTGGCTGGGGGTCATCAACCTGCTGCTGGGCCTGTTCAACCTGCTGCCCGGCGCCCCGCTGGACGGCGGACGCGTGCTGCGGGCCTTCCTCTGGCGCCGAAACGGCGACCCCGTTCGCGCCAGCATCGGCGCCGCGCACGCCGGCCGGGTGGTCGCCTTCGTCCTGATCGGGCTCGGATTGGCCGAATTCGTCGCCGGCGGGCTCGTTGGCGGCGTCTGGCTGGCGTTCATCGGCTGGTTCATCTTCGCCGCCAGTCGCGAGGAGGAGACCCGGGTCACCACCCAGCAGCTCTTCAGCGGAGTTCGCGTCGCCGACGCGATGACCTCGCACCCGCACACCGCGCCCGCGTGGATCACCGTCGAGGACTTCATTCACCGCTACGTGCTCGGTGACCGGCACTCCGCCTACCCCGTCGCCGGGCCGGACGGGTCGGTTCTGGGACTGGTCACGCTCAATCAGCTGCGCGGCGTCGCGCCGGCCCAACGCGCCACCACGCGGGTGGTCGACATCGCCCTGCCGCTCGACACCGTGCCCACCGCGGCGCCGGACGAGCCACTGACCGCCCTGCTCGGGCGGATGTCACCGGCCGGTCCGCGCAGCCGGGCCCTGGTCTTCGAGGCCGACCGGCTGGCGGGCATCGTGACGCCGACGGATCTCGCCCGGATGATCGACGTCTACCGGCTCGCCCGGCCCGCGCCTGCGCATGCGGTGGGCGAGGCCGCGCACACCGGTGCGTTCGAGGCCGAACGATGAAACCCGTCATGGTCGGCATCGACGGCTCGCAGGCAGCCATTTCGGCCGCCGTCTGGGCCGTCGACGAAGCCATCAGCCGCGGGGTGCCGCTGCGGCTGGTCTCGGTGATCAAACCGACCCATCCGTCTAGCGAGGACTACGCGCGCGACCTGGAGAACGCCGAAACATGGCTGCGCGGAGCGCGATTCGCGGTCGAGGCGTGCCGCAGACCGGTCACCATCGAAACCGACCTCCCGCGAGGCCCCGCCGCGCCGGTGCTGGTCGAGGCGTCCCGCGACGCCGAGATGGTCTGTGTCGGATCCGTCGGGATCGGACGCTATGCCCGCTCGATCCTGGGTTCCACGGCAACCGAACTCGCGGAGCGGGCGCATTGCCCGGTCTTGGTTCGGCGCACCGGCCAGGACCAGCCGGCACCCGACGTCAACTGGATCGTGGTTCGGATGACCGATGAGCCCGGCAACGACACCGTCGTCAAGTACGCCTCGTGGGAGGCGAAGCTGCGCCGAGCGCCCATGCTGGTGCTCGGGGGCCGGCCGGAAGAGCTCGGCGAGCACGCCGACGGCCGGTTCGAGCGCCGCGTCGTGGAGTGGCGGCAGCGCCACCCGGAGGTGCGGGTCTACCCGATCACCACCCGAGCCGGGGTCGCCGAGTTCCTGAGCGCGAACGACGAGCGAGTCCAGCTCGCCGTGATCGGCGCCGCCGAGGCCGGTGACCTCATCCGGCTCGTCGGGCCCTCGGGGCATCCGCTGTTCCATCATTCCGAGTGCTCGGTGCTCGTCGTCCGCTAGTCGAACAGGTGACGTTTGGCACTTCACGCGCCCGCGGGGGCGCGGCAATGATCGTCGGGTGCAAAGTCGGACGGCGCGAATATGGGCATCACTCGGGTCGCTCGCCGAGCGTGACGGGTCTTTCTTGTCACCGCGTCATGCGTGTCTGGGCTGCGTCGAGGCGCTCGGCGTCAGCGGATCCGCCCTGATGGTGACCCAGGGCGACGACTTGATCGAACCGGCGTACGTCAGCGACGCGCGCTCCAGCGAGGTGGAGCGGCTGCAAGCGACGCTGGGTGAAGGGCCCGGGACCGACGCGCTCGCATCGGGCCGGCCGATCCTCGTCGGGGACCTGGCGGCCCCGATGAGCCTTCATCGCTGGCCGGCGTTCGCCGCCGAAGCGGCCCGGCTGGGGGTGTGCGGTATGTACAGCTTTCCGCTGGCGCTCGGCGCCATCCAGGTGGGCGTGCTCGACCTGTTCAACGACATTCCCGGGCATTTGGGCGAGACCGACCTGCGGGATGCGCTGATCTACGCGGACACGGCGTTGTTGCTGCTGCTCGACGCCCGCAGCGGTGTCGTCACTTCACCGGATACCGAGCACTCCGACGAGTCCGGTCCGGTGTTGTGGCACGCCCAGGTGCACCAGGCGGCCGGAATGATCGCCTCAGATCTGGGCACCACCGCGTTCGACGCGTTGGTGCGGCTGCGGGCGCACGCGTTCGACCGCAGCAAGCGGCTGACCGACGTCGCGCGCGCGGTCGTGGAGGGGGGGTTGCGATTCACACCCGACCGCACCGCGACCGGCCACGGCGACGGGGACGTCACCTAGTCTCAGGCCGGCGACTCGCGCGCCACGATCACCGGCACCGTGGCCATCTGCGCCACCGTCTCGCCGACGGAACCCACCAGCATCCCGGCGAATCCGCCGCGGCCGCGGCTGCCGACCACCACCAGCTGGGCCTGCCCGGACTGCTCGACGAGCCGCCGCGCGGGCTGCGCCTGTACCACGGTGCGGCTGACCTCAACGTCGGGGTACTGCTCCTGCCATCCGGCCAGCCGCTCGGCCAACACCTCCTCGGCCATGGATTGTGTTGCCGGCCAATCGACTTCGGGGCACTCCGACTCGAGATCGCTCCAGGCGTGCACGGCGAGGAGGCCGACCCGGCGGCGCGAGGCCTCGTCGAAGGCGATGGCCGTCGCCGACTCCGACGCCGGCGACCCGTCGACGCCCACGAGGACCGGTGCGTGGCTGATCCCCGGCGTGGCGTCCTGATCGTGAATGATCGCGACCGGGCAGTGTCCGTGCCGCAGCAGCGCCGAGCTGACGGAGCCGAGCAGCCGGCCGGGCCACCGCCCGCCGCCCTGGGCGCCCGTGACCACCAATTCCGCGTCCTTGGACAGGTCGATCAGCGTCGATACGGCCGACGCGGCAAAGATTTCGGTGTGCACCGCGGCCGGGCCGCCGTGTTGTGTCGCCTCGGCTACCAGCCCCAGCGCGGCATCGACCAGCCGGCGCCCGTGATCCTGCTGCCAGCGCAGCACGCCGGCGGGCATTGGCGTCCTCAGCCAGGTTGAGACCTCGGGCGACACCGCATGCACGAGAGTCAAAGGGATTCTGCGCATTTCGGCTTCGAGCGCCGCCCACTGCACTGCTATCCGGGCGGCGGGGGAGTCGTCGATGCCGACCACGATTCCGAGGGTTGCGTTTGACATGGCACGACCGTATCGGCGCACCCGGACGTCCCGTCAGAGCCGTTTGTCATCGGTGGGACAGGCATGAGTCCTCAGCGCATGACCGCCTTTTTCCAAGCTTTTCCTGTGTAAAGTCGGAGGTCCAGCTTTCCGGCCGGGCCGAAGGAGAGTGAGGTGGCCTTGAAATCAGCGTCGACCGGGGAACCCGCGGGCCGACGGCGGGAGGTGCTGCGCATATTGCGCGCATCGGCCCAGCCGATGAGCATCCTCGCGATCTCCGAGGTGCTGGACGTGCATCCCAATACCGTCCGCTTCCACCTCGAGACCCTGTTGGCCGAGGGCCAAGTGGAGCAGGTGGAGCTCGTCCGGAAGGGGCCGGGCCGCCCACCGCTGATGTTCAGCGCGGTCCGGCAGATGGATCGCGGCGGGGTGCGGCACTACCGGCTGCTGGCCGAGATTCTCACCGCCGCCTTCGCCGCCGAACGCAATCCCCGCGCGAAGGCGCTGGCCGCCGGTCGGGCCTGGGGCCGCAGGCAGGATGCCGGACTCGAACCCCCGCCCGGGGGCTCCGCCGATGTCGACCAGGCCATCGATCACCTCGTCGCCGAGCTCGACGGCCTCGGGTTTGCGCCCGAGCGCCGGGAGATCAACGGGCAACATCAGATCGGGCTGCGGCATTGCCCCTTCCTCGAGCTGGCCGAGAACCGCACCAACGTGGTGTGCCCGGTGCACCTCGGGCTCATGCAGGGCGCCATGGAGAGCTGGGGGGCGCCCGTCACCGTCGAGCGGCTGGAACCGTTCGCCGAACCGGACCTATGCCTGGCTCACCTGACGCTGCGAGCGGCCAGGTGAGCACCGGGCCGGCGATCGCCGCCGCCGTCACGTTCGTCTGGCTCGGCATGGTGCTGGCCATCTCGTTTCTCGAGGCCCCGCTGAAGTTCCGCGCGCCCGATGTGACGCTGCAGATCGGGCTTGGCATTGGGCGCCTAGTCTTTCGCGCGCTGAACACCGTGGAGGCCTGCTTCGCGGTTATCGTCGTGGTGGTCGCGCTCGCCGGTCACGCGCCGGCGCGCGTAAACGTTGCGCTCGCGATTGCCGTTGCGGCGCTGGGCATTCAGTTGATCGCCGTGCGGCCCCGCCTGACCCGGCGCTCCGACGAGGTGCTCGCCGGGTCGGAGGGGCCCCGCTCGCGGGCCCACTACGTCTACATCGCCCTGGAACTGGTGAAGGCGGTGGCGTTGCTGGTGGCCGGAATACTGCTGTTGACCGGCTGAACGAAGGAGTGAGGCGATGGAATCCATCTCGTTGACCGGCTTGGCCTCCGAAAAGCTGGCCGAGGCCAAACAATCGCACAGCGGGCGCGCCGCGCACACCATTCACGGTGGTCACGCGCACGAACTGCGGCAGACCGTGCTGGCGTTGCTCGCCGGACACGACCTCGCCGAGCACGACAGCCCGGGGGAGGCGACGCTGCAGGTTTTGCGGGGTCACGTGCGCCTGACGGCCGGCGACGACGCCTGGGACGGCCGCACCGGCGACTACGTGGTGATCCCGGCGCGGCGGCACGCCCTGCACGCGGTCGAGGATTCGGTGGTCATCCTGACCGTGCTGAAAAGCATTCCCTCGGCGGCACACTAGCCGCGATGCTGTCGCCGCCGACCAAGGGGTCGGCATGATCGCCGACGACACGCCGGTCGGCGAGCGGATCGCCCAGATGTGTACGGGGGCCGCGGAAATGCTCGCGCGCCGGGGCGATCGCGACATCGGCTCGGCGTGCTACCGGCCCTTGCATCGCGAGACGTAAACCCTTGCGATGGTCCGCGGCGTGTCTTCGCGGTGGTTTACGTGTCGCGACGCGCCACGGCTCAGGCCGCGACGCCACGCTCGAGCCAAGCCGCCGTCACACCCCGCGCAGGTAACGCCGGGCGATGACCCGCTGAGCCACCGCGACCAGCGGCCTGGCGGCCTTGCTCCACCACGTCGCGGGTTGGGAGAACGCCGACACCTCGGCGAACACCGCGTCGGTGGCGGGGTCGCGGCGCACCACGAAGCGCTCCTCGCCGGACTCCGGATGCCCGGGCAGCGTGCCGTAGGCGAACCCGCGGATGTCGGGCTCGTCCACGACGTAGACCACCCGGCACGGCGCGGGCAGAAAGCCCATCCGCACCACCACCACCGTGTCCACGTCGGCGACCTCGGAACTGGCCTGCACCCGCAGGCCCGCCCCCCGCTGCATGCCCCACCGCATGACGGCGTCGGCGGCGCGTTCGAAACGCTGTTTGCCCGAGCCGATCTGCCGCTCCACGTGCTGGTGGCCGTATCCCTCCGGCAGCGGGTCGGCCGCCGTCGCGCCGACCTCCGAGTACGTCAGCGGAAGTTCCTCGAGCGTTTGTAGGTCCACGCGTTCAGCGTACGGTCGTAAAAGTGACCACACAGACTGTTGCCCAAGCATCCGGAACTTTCACCATCGGCGGCGACCTGACCGTCAACCGCCTCGGATTCGGCGCCATGCGCCTCACGGGGAAGGGCGTGTGGGGGCCGCCCGCGGACCGCGACGAATGCGTCCGGGTGTTGCGCCGCGCCGTCGAGCTGGGGGTCAACTTCATCGACACCGCCAACTCCTATGGCCCGTACGTCTCCGAGGAGATCATCCGCGACGCGCTGCACCCGTACGACGGCCTGGTGATCGCGACGAAGGCGGGGCTGCTGCGCACCGGACCCGACGTCTGGGTCCCGCTGGGCAACCCGAGCTACCTGCGCCAGGAATGCGAGATGAGCCTGCGCCGCCTGGGCGTGGACACCATCGATCTGTTCCAGCTGCACCGCATCGACCAGAACTATCCGCTGGCCGACCAGGTGGGCGAACTGCTCGCGCTGAAGAACGAGGGCAAGATTCGCCACATCGGCCTGTCGGAGGTCGACGTCGACCAGCTCACCGAGGCGCAGCGCGTCACCGAGATCGTGTCGGTGCAGAACATGTACAACCTCGCCGCCCGCGGCGCCGAGGACCTGGTGGACGCCGCGACGCGGCAGGGGATCGGTTTCATCCCCTGGTTCCCGCTGGCCGCCGGTCCGCTGGCCGCGCCGGACGGCCCGCTGCAGCTCATGGCCACCGAACACGACGCCACGCCCTCGCAGCTGGCCCTGGCGTGGTTGTTGAAGCGGTCGCCGGTGATGCTGCCCATCCCGGGCACGTCCAGCGTCGCGCACCTCGAGGAGAACGTCGCGGCCGCCCAGATCACCCTGAGCGACGACGAGTTCGAGGCCTTGTCGGCCGCAGGGGCGCAGCGCACCGTCTAGCCGCCGCGCGAAAGCGCGACCGCGGCGCAATAGGGTGTCGTGGTGCAGCAACATCCCGGCGGGGGATTCAATCCGCCCGAACCGACGACCGGCGGCGGCCCCGACTACGGCCGCTTCGTCGCCGCGGTGCGCAGCCTGCAGGACCACGCCCGCGCCGCCGACGCCCCCGACCCGGTGATCACCGAGGCGGCCGACCTGCTGGAGAAGGTGTCGGCGCTGCTGAGCCCGTACGACGCCGACGAGTGGGCGTCACCGTCGGGGCGCCGGATGGACCTGCCCATGCGAGGCAACATCCTGACCGTCCCGATGTCCGCGCACAAGACCGACGACGGCCGGATCCAGGGGTGGGCGCGCTTCGCCCGGTTTCACCTGGGCCGCAACGGCGCAGTGCACGGCGGGTGCCTCGGCCTGCTGTTCGACACCGTCCTGGGGCTGACGTCGTCGGTGCTCACCGGCGGGCCCTACCAGCGCACGGCCTACCTCAAGATCGATTACCGCCACATCGTGCCGATCGAACAGGAGTTGCAGTTCGATGCGGGTGTCGACCGGGTGGACGGGCGCAAGATCTTCGTGTCGGGCCGGCTGAGCGACGGCGACACGTTGCTGACCGAGGCCGAGGCCCTGTTCGTGCGCCTCAAGCCTGGGCAGCCGTGAGGCGGGCCCACCCCGATAGCATGGCAACGTTCGTCAGCCCCGAGAAGACAATGGAGAACCCCACCTCATGACCGCCCCCGCCGAACCCGCCCAGGGACCCGATGGCGGCGACCCGCAGCGCCCGGCTCAGCCGGGCCTGCGATCGCCGCACACCCCGATCCGGGTGCCCGCCGGGACCACCGCGGGGGCCGCGGTCGGCGAGGCGGGCCTGCCGCGGCGGGGCACGCCGGACGCCGTCGTGGTGGTGCGCGACGCCGAGGGGAAGTTACGCGACCTGAGCTGGGTGCCCGACGTCGACGCGGACGTCGTCCCGGTGGCGGCCAACACCGACGAGGGCCGCAGCGTGCTGCGGCACTCGGCCGCGCACGTGCTGGCTCAGGCGGTGCAGGACCTGTTCCCGGCGGCGAAGCTGGGCATCGGGCCGCCGATCACCGACGGCTTCTACTACGACTTCGACGTGCCCGAGCCGTTCACGCCGGAGAATCTGGCCGCCCTGGAAAAGCGGATGCGCCAGATCATCAAGGACGGCCAGCTGTTCTCCCGGCGCGTCTACGAGTCGAAAGACCAGGCGCGCGCCGAGCTGGCGGGCGAGCCCTACAAGCTCGAACTCGTCGACGACAAGTCCGGCGACCCCGACGTTATGGAGGTCGGTGGTGACGAGCTCACCGCCTATGACAACCTCAATCCCCGCACCCGCGAACGGGTTTGGGGTGACCTGTGCCGCGGCCCGCACCTTCCCACCACCAAGCACATCCCGGCGTTCAAGCTGACCAGGAGCTCGGCCGCCTACTGGCGTGGTGACCAGAAGAACGCCAGCCTGCAACGCATCTACGGCACCGCGTGGGAATCCCAGGAGGCGCTCGATCGCCACCTCGAGCTGATCGAGGAGGCGCAGCGCCGCGATCACCGCAAGCTGGGCGCCGAGCTCGACCTGTTCAGTTTCCCCGACGAAATCGGTTCCGGGCTGGCCGTTTTCCACCCCAAGGGCGGCATCGTGCGCCGGGAGCTGGAGGAGTACTCGCGGCGCAAGCACATCGAGGCCGGATACGAGTTCGTCAACACCCCGCACATCACCAAGGCGCAGCTGTTCCACACGTCGGGCCACCTGGACTGGTACGCCGACGGCATGTTCCCGCCGATGCACCTCGACGCCGACTACAACGACGACGGAACCGTGCGCAAGCCCGGGCAGGACTACTACCTCAAGCCGATGAACTGCCCGATGCACACGCTGATCTTCCGCTCGCGCGGGCGCTCGTATCGCGAACTTCCGTTGCGGCTCTTCGAGTTCGGCACCGTCTACCGCTACGAGAAGTCCGGGGTGGTGCACGGCCTGACCCGGGCGCGCGGGTTCACCATGGACGACTCGCACATCTTCTGCACCCGCGAACAGCTGCACGCCGAGCTCGCGTCGCTGCTGCGGTTCGTGCTCGAGCTGCTCGGCGACTACGGCCTGGAGGACTTCTATCTGGAGCTCTCCACCAAGGATCCGGACAAGTTCGTCGGCTCCGACGAGATCTGGGACGAGGCCACCGCGGCGCTGGCCGACGTCGCCAGGGAGTCCGGCCTGGAGCTGGTTCCCGACCCCGGCGGCGCGGCGTTCTACGGCCCGAAGATCTCGGTGCAGGCCCGCGACGCGCTGGGCCGCAGCTGGCAGATGTCGACCATCCAGGTGGACTTCAACTTTCCCGAGCGCTTTGGACTGGAATATACCGCTGCCGACGGCACCCGGCAGCGGCCGGTGATGGTCCACCGCGCGCTGTTCGGGTCGATCGAGCGGTTCTTCGGCATCCTCACCGAGCACTACGCCGGGGCGTTCCCGGCGTGGCTGGCGCCGGTCCAGGTGGTCGGCGTCCCGGTCGCCGACGAGCACGTGTCATACCTGGAAAGCGTTGCCGCGCAACTGAAGTCGCGGGGAGTGCGCGTCGAGGTGGACGCCAGCGACGATCGGATGGCCAAGAAGATCGTCCACCACACCAACCAGCGGGTGCCCTTCATGCTGCTGGCCGGTGACCGGGACGTCGAGGCCGGGGCGATCAGCTTCCGCTTCGGCGATCGCACCCAGATCAACGGCGTGCCCCGCGACGGCGCGGTGGACGCGATCGTGGGCTGGATCGCCGATCGCCAAAACGCCGCTCCGACGGCCGCTTTGCTGAAAGTGGCCGGCGGTGAGTGATCGGGAACGCGCCGACGGGGCCGCCGACGACACCATCCTCGACAGGGGAGTCGGGGAGCGTGACCACCTGCAGCGGTTGTGGACGCCCTACCGGATGACGTACCTGGCGGAGTCCCCGATGAAGCGGGAGAACGCCGAGCTCTCCCAGCCGTTCACCGAGATCCCGCAGATGTCGGACGAGGAGGGCCTGGTGGTGGCCCGGGGAGACCTGGTCTATGCCGTCCTCAACCTCTACCCGTACAACCCCGGACACCTCATGGTGGTGCCCTATCGGCGGGTGGCCGAGCTCGAGGACCTCAGCACGGACGAGAGCGCCGAGCTGATGGCGTTCACGCAGAAGGCGATTCGCGTCATCAAAGCGGTGTCCTCGCCGCACGGCTTCAACGTCGGCCTGAACCTGGGGCACTCGGCGGGCGGCTCCCTGGCCGAGCACCTGCACGTGCACGTGGTGCCGCGCTGGGGCGGAGACGCGAACTTCATCACCATCATCGGCGGGTCCAAGGTGATCCCGCAGCTGCTGCGGGAGACGCGCCGGCTGCTGGCCACCGAGTGGGCGAAGCAGTCATGAGCAAGGTGCCGTTCCTGTCCCGGGCGGCATTCGCGCGGGTCACCACGCCCACCGCCAGGGCCTGCCTGCGGCTGGGCCTGACTCCGGACCTGGTGACCATCCTCGGCACCACCGGTTCGGTGGCGGGCGCGATCACGCTGTTCCCGCTGGGCAAGCTCTTCGCGGGCAGCTGCGTCGTCTGGTTCTTCGTGCTCTTCGACATGCTCGACGGGGCGATGGCCCGCGAGCGCGGCGGCGGCACCCGCTTCGGCGCGGTCCTGGACGCGACCTGCGACCGGGTCAGCGACGGGGCGGTGTTCTCCGGGCTGGTGTGGTGGATCGCATTCGGTCTGCACGACAAACTGCTGGCGGTGGCTGCCCTGATCTGCCTGGTCACGTCGCAGGTGATCTCCTACATCAAGGCCCGGGCCGAAGCCAGCGGGCTGCGCGGTGACGGCGGCATCATCGAGCGGCCGGAGCGCCTCATCATCGTGCTGGTCGGCGCGGGGGTGTCGGACTTCCCGTTCGTCGCCTGGCCGCCCGCGCTGCCCGTCGCGATGTGGCTGCTGGCGGCGGCCAGCGTGGTCACCTGCGTGCAGCGGGTGCGCACAGTGTGGGCCTCTCCGGGCGCGACGGAGCGCATGCCGTGATTCCCCGATTGAGCGTGGTCACCGCCCCGCGTCGCCTGGTTTCCCAGACCGCGAGCGACTGGGCTTACGCGGCCGGCTGGATGGCGGTGCGGGCCCTGCCGGAGTTCGCCGCGCGCACCGCGTTCGACACCGGCGCGCGTTACGCGGCCCGCCGCGGCGGGCCCGAGCAGCTGCGCAAGAACCTGGCCCGCGTCGTCGGCGTCCCGCCGGCAGAGGTTCCCGACGCGCTGATGCGGGCCTCGCTGGCCTCCTACGGCCGTTACTGGCGCGAGGCGTTCCGCCTGCCGACGATGGACCTCCGCGAACTGGCGCGTGAACTCGACGCGTCGGTCGAGGGCAGCGAAAACATCGACCGGGCGCTGGCGCAGGGGCGCGGGGCGCTGTGCGCCCTGCCGCACAGCGGCAACTGGGACATGGCCGGGGTGTGGCTGGCGCACACCCGCGGTACCTTCACCACCGTCGCCGAACGCCTGCAACCCGAGTCGCTGTACCGGCGGTTCATCTCCTACCGCGAGAGCCTGGGCTTCGAGGTGCTGCCCCTGTCCGGCGGTGAGCGGCCGCCGTTCGACGTGCTGTGCGAGCGGCTGCGCGACAACCGCGTGGTCTGCCTGATGGCCGAGCGCGACCTCACCCGCACCGGCGTACAGGTGGACTTCTTCGACGAGCCCACCCGGATGCCGGCCGGGCCGGCCAAGCTCGCGATCGAGACCGGGGCGGCGCTGCTGCCGGCGCACTGCTGGTTCGAGGACGGGGGCTGGGGCGTGCGGATCTTCCCCGAACTCGACTGCGGCAGCGGCGACGTCGGCGTCGTCACCCAGGCGCTGGCCGACACGTTCGCCACCAACATCGCGGCCCGCCCGGAGGACTGGCACATGCTCCAGCCGCAGTGGCTGGCCGACCTGTCCGCCGAACGGCGGGCGAAGTTGGCCCGGCAGACGGAGCCCTGATGCGGATCGGGATGGTCTGTCCGTACTCGTTCGACGTGCCCGGCGGGGTGCAATCCCATGTCCTGCAACTGGCCGAGGTGATGCACCGGCGCGGCCACGAGGTCAGCGTGCTGGCGCCGTCGTCGCCGCACGCCCGGCTGCCCGACTACGTCGTGTCCGCGGGCCGCGCCGTCCCGATCCCCTACAACGGGTCGGTCGCGCGGCTGCGGTTCGGCCCGGCCACCCATCGCAAGGTCAAGAAGTGGCTCGCCGAAGGCGCTTTCGACGTGCTGCACCTGCACGAGCCCAACGCCCCGAGCCTGTCGATGCTCGCACTGAACATCGCCGAGGGGCCGATCGTCGCGACGTTTCACACGTCGACCACCAAGTCGTTGACGCTGACCGTGTTCCAGGGCATCCTGCGCCCGATGCACGAGAAAATCGTCGGCCGGATCGCGGTGTCGGACCTGGCCCGGCGCTGGCAGATGGAGGCGCTGGGGACCGACGCGGTCGAGATTCCCAACGGCGTGGACGTGGAGTCGTTCAAGTCGGCGCCGCGGCTGGACGGCTACCCCCGCCCCGGCAAGACGGTCCTGTTCCTGGGGCGTTTTGACGAGCCGCGCAAGGGCATGTCGGTGCTGCTGGACGCGCTGCCGGCCGTCGTCGAGCGGTTCGGTGACGTCGAGCTGCTCATCGTCGGCCGCGGCGACGAGGACGAATTGCGCGAACGCGCGGGCGCGGCGGTGGACCACCTGCGTTTCCTCGGGCAGATCGACGACGCCGGCAAGGCGTCGGCGATGCGCAGCGCCGACGTCTACTGCGCGCCCAACACCGGGGGCGAGAGTTTCGGCATCGTCCTGGTCGAGGCCATGGCCGCCGGCACCGCGGTGGTGGCGAGCGATCTGGACGCCTTCCGGCGGGTGCTCGACGACGGCGAGGTCGGGCGCCTCGTGCCCGTCGGGGACGGCGCCGCGCTGGCCGACGCGCTGATCGCCGTCCTGGAGAACGACGCGCTGCGGCAATGCTACGTGGCGGCCGGTGAGCAGGCCGTCCAGCGGTACGACTGGTCGGTGGTGGCCAGCCAGATCATGCGGGTCTACGAGACGGTCGCGGGGTCCGGCACCAAGGTCCAGGTCGCCAGCTGATGACGTGGCTGGCCGTCGCGATCGCGCTGCTGGTCGCGGCCGCGTTGCTGCTGGGCGGCTGGGCCTACCGGACCGCGAACCGGCTGGACCGCCTGCACGTCCGCTACGACCTGTCGTGGCAGGCGCTGGACGGTGCGCTGGCCCGGCGCGCGGTGGTGGCCCGCGCCGTCGCGATCGACGCCTACGGCGGCGCCCCGGAGGGCAGGCGGCTGGCCGCCCTGGCGGACGCCGCGGAGAACGCGCCCCGGCAGGCGCGGGAGTCGCACGAGAACGAGCTCTCGGCGGCCCTGGCGCTCGTCGACCCCGGGTCGCTGCCGGCGGGGCTGATCGCGGAGCTGGCCGACGCTGAGGCCCGGGTGGTGCTGGCCCGCCGTTTCCACAACGACGCCGTCCGCGACACGCTCGCGCTGCGCGAGCGATTCCTGGTGCGCACCCTTCGGCTGGGTGGAACCGCAGCGCTGCCAAGCTATTTCGAGATCGCCGAGCGGTCCCACGCGCTGTCGCACGGCGGTCACGGCGTGCCGAACCATCGCACGTCGGCCCGGGTGGTGCTGCTCGACGAGACGGGCGCCGTGTTGTTGCTGTGCGGGTCGGATCCGGCGATCGCCCATCACGACGCGCCGCGCTGGTGGTTCACGGTGGGCGGCGAAGTGCGCCCCGGCGAGCGGTTGGCGGAGGCCGCCGCGCGCGAGCTGGTCGAGGAGACCGGGCTGCACGTCCAGGCCGTCGACATGGTCGGTCCGGTCTGGCGGCGCGACGAGGTGTTCGAGTTCAACGGCGCGCTGATCGACAGCGAGGAGTTCTTCTTCGTCCATCGCACCCGCCGGTTCGAGCCGTCCTGCCTCGGTCGCACCGAGCTGGAACGGCGCTACATCCACGGCCATCGCTGGTGCGATGCCGCCGAGATAGCGCGGCTGGCGGCGGCCGGTGAGACCGTGTACCCGATGCAGCTCTCCGAGTTGCTCACCGAGGCGGCCGCCGTGGCCGTCGGCCGGGCGCCGGGCCCGCTGCAATCCATCCGCTGAGCCGATCTCGATCAACAGCGGGTCGCAACCCGGTCAATGTCTGACCAGGGCACCGCGTCGCCGTGGGCCAGCTCACACAATTCGTCGGCGTCAGCGCCGGCGCCGAGGCGTGTTGCTGGGCGCCGCCACCCGCTGAGTCTCGCGCGGTCCTCGGTGGAGAATCGGCTGGTTGCCGACCACTACACTGAACGGGCAACACGGGAGCGACGAGACATCACAGAAGAGGTGGCAGTGGATACCGCCGCATCAAACGGCAGTGGCCGGGGAACGGCACGCGTCAAACGTGGCATGGCCGAAATGCTCAAGGGTGGCGTCATCATGGACGTCGTCACACCGGAACAGGCCCGGATCGCCGAGGGCGCCGGCGCCGTCGCGGTGATGGCACTGGAGCGCGTGCCCGCCGACATCCGGGCGCAGGGTGGCGTGTCGCGGATGAGCGATCCCGACATGATCGAGGGCATCATCTCCGCGGTCACGATCCCGGTGATGGCCAAGGCCCGCATCGGCCACTTCGTCGAGGCGCAGATCCTGCAAAGCCTCGGCGTGGATTACGTCGACGAATCCGAGGTTCTGACCCCCGCGGACTACACCAACCACATCGACAAGTGGAAGTTCACGGTGCCGTTCGTGTGCGGCGCGACCAACCTGGGCGAGGCGCTGCGGCGCATCAACGAGGGCGCGGCCATGATCCGGTCCAAGGGTGAGGCCGGGACCGGCGACGTCTCGAACGCGACCACCCACATGCGGGCGATCAGCGGCGAGATCCGGCGCCTGACGTCGTTATCGGAAGACGAATTATTCGTCGCGGCAAAGGAATTGCAGGCCCCGTACGACCTCGTCGCCGAGGTCGCGCGGGCGGGCAAGCTGCCGGTCACCCTGTTCACCGCGGGCGGCATCGCGACGCCGGCCGATGCGGCGATGATGATGCAGCTCGGCGCCGAGGGCGTGTTCGTCGGCTCCGGCATCTTCAAGTCCGGCGCGCCCGAGCACCGCGCCGCCGCCATCGTCAAGGCGACCACGTTCTACGACGACCCGGACGTGCTGGCCAAGGTGTCCCGCGGCTTGGGCGAGCCGATGGTCGGCATCAACGTCGAGGAGCTCGCGCGACCGCACCGCCTGGCCGAACGCGGCTGGTAAGCCGAGGCCTGTCGGTGGCGATCGAAGAGATCCTCGATCTCGAGCAACTCGAGGTCAACATCTACCGCGGCCGCGTGTTCAGCCCCGAGTCCGGATACTTCCAGCGCACCTTCGGCGGTCACGTGGCCGGCCAGTCGCTCGTGTCGGCGGTCCGCACCGTCGACCCGAGCTACCGGGTGCACTCGCTGCACGGCTATTTCCTGCGGCCCGGGAATGCCACCGAGCCCACGGTCTTCATCGTCGAACGCATCCGCGACGGCGGTTCGTTCGCCACCCGGCGCGTCAACGCCATCCAACACGGCGAAACCATCTTCAGCATGGCGGCGTCGTTCCAGGCGCACCAGGAGGGCATCCAACACCAGGACGTCATGCCGGCCGCGCCGCCGCCCGAGGGTCTGCCCGGCCTGGCCTCCATAAAGGTGTTCGACGACGCCGGGTTCAAGCAGTTCGAGGAGTGGGACGTCTGCATCGTGCCGCGCGAGCGGCTGCAGCTGCTGCCCGGCAAGGCATCCCAGCAGCAGGTGTGGTTCCGCCACCGCGACCCGCTGCCGGACGACCCCGTGCTGCACATCTGCGCGCTGGCCTACATGAGCGACCTCACGCTGCTGGGATCGGCGCAGGTGACGCACCTCGACGTGCGCGAGCACCTGCAGGTGGCGTCGCTGGACCACGCGATGTGGTTCATGCGGGCCTTCCGGGCCGACGAGTGGCTGCTCTACGACCAGAGCTCGCCGTCGGCCGGCGGCGGTCGCTCGCTGTGCCAGGGCAAGATTTTCACTCAGTCCGGCGAGATGGTGGCGGCGGTCATGCAGGAGGGGCTGACCCGTTTCCCGCGCGCATTCCAGCCGGACGGGCAATGAGCGCGCCGCGCGTCGGCGTGTTGGCCCTGCAAGGCGACACCCGCGAACATCTCGCGGCGCTTCGGGAGGCCGGCGCGGAGGCGATTCCGGTGCGCCGCCGCGCCGAACTCGAGTCGGTCGACGGGCTGGTCCTGCCCGGCGGGGAGTCGACCACCATCAGCCACCTGCTGCTCGACTTCGACCTGCTCGAGCCGCTGCGCGGACGGCTGGCCGAGGGGCTGCCCGCCTACGGCGCGTGCGCGGGGATGATCCTGCTGGCCAGCGAGATCCTCGACGCGGGCGCGCGGGGCAGACAGGCGCTGCCGCTGCGCGCGATCGATATGACCGTGCGCCGCAACGCTTTTGGGCGCCAGGTCGATTCTTTCGAGGGTGACGTCGAATTCGCGGGTTTCGAGGGCCCGGTGCGCGCGGTGTTCATCCGCGCGCCGTGGGTCGAGCGGACCGGTGACCACGTGCGGGTGCTAGCGAGCGCCGCGGGCCACGCCGTCGCCGTCCGGCAGGGCCCGGTGCTGGCGACCTCGTTTCACCCGGAGGTGACCGGCGACCGGCGCGTCCACCAGTTGTTCGTCGACATCGTCCGGGGCCGGGCCTGACGCGTCGCGCGTCGAACGTGTGGCCTATGGCGGAATTCCGCGCGGATCACGTACGTGGGGCCCACGCTCGGCGCCCACGTAGACTCGTCTGGCGAACTTTCGGAAGACAGAAGAGGTAGAAACAGCGATGAGCGGCCATTCCAAGTGGGCCACCACCAAGCACCAGAAGGCCGTCAAGGACGCGCGCCGCGGCAAGGAGTTCGCCCGGCTGATCAAGAACATCGAGGTCGCGGCCCGCACCGGCGGCGGTGACCCGGCGGGCAACCCCACGCTCTACGACGCCATCCAGAAGGCGAAGAAGACCTCGGTGCCCAACGACAACATCGAGCGGGCCCGCAAGCGGGGTGCCGGCGAGGAGGCCGGCGGTGCCGAATACCAGACGATCATGTACGAGGGCTACGGGCCCAACGGCGTGGCGGTGCTGGTGGAGTGCCTGACCGACAACCGCAACCGCGCCGCCAGTGAGGTGCGGGTGGCGATGACCCGCAACGGCGGCACCATGGCCGATCCCGGCTCGGTGGCCTACCTGTTCACCCGCAAGGGCGTGGTGACCCTCGAGAAGAACGGCCTCACCGAGGACGACGTGCTGGCCGCGGTCCTGGACGCCGGCGCCGAGGACGTCAGCGACCTTGGCGACAGCTTCGAGATCATCTCCGAGCCGACCGACCTGGTCGCCGTGCGCACCGCCCTGCAGGACGCCGGCATCGACTACGACTCGGCGGAGGCGGGCTTCCAGCCCTCGGTGAGCGTGACGCTCGAGGCCGAGGGCGCGCAGAAGGTGATCAAACTGGTCGACGCGCTCGAGGACAGCGACGACGTCCAGAACGTCTACACCAACGCCGACATCCCGGACGAGGTCCTGGCCCAGATCGACGCCTGAGGCGGGTCGGCGTCACCGTCAAAGCGCTACTCGTAGCCGTGCCGCATGTCCTCGACGATGCGCGGGTTCTCCAGCGTCGACGGGTCCAGCGCGCGCGGCCCGGAGTCCGACGAGAACACCGTGGCGGCGTCGAGCACGCGCTGGTTGAGGAAGCGCAGCGGCGGAGCGTCGGGCGGCATCGTCGGGGTGGGCGGGGCGGCCGCGCGCGACGCCAGGGCGAAGCCCCAGTCGCCGAAGGTCGGCACGTGCACGTGGTACGGGGTGACGGCGTAACCGGCCGCCCGCACCGACGACACCGTGCGCCAGAACGCGGCGGGCGTCGAGAACGGGCTGCCCGCCTGCACGACCATCAACCCGCCCGGGGCCAGCGCGTGCGCGACCAGCGCGTAGAACTCGGTTGAGTACAGCCGGCCCAGCACGGGGGTGTCGGGGTCGGGCAGGTCGACGAGGATCGCGTCGAACCGGTCGACGGCGCCCCGGCGCAGCCAGGTCATCGCGTCGTCGATGATGACGGCCACCCGCGGGTTGTCGAGCGCGCCCCCGTTGGCCTCCCGCATCGTGGTGCGAGCCAGCGCGATCACCTCCGGATCGAGTTCCACCTGCACGATCTTCTGCACCCCCGGCTGGCGCAGCAGCTCGCGGGCGGCCAGCCCGTCGCCGCCGCCCAGCACGAGCACCGAGCGCGCGCCGGCGCCGAGCGCGGGGTAGACGAGGCTCTCGGTGTACCGGTATTCGTCGCGGGTGGAGAACTGCAGGCCCCCGTCGAGGTAGAGCCGCATGTCGGTGCCGCGCCGGGTCACCACGATCTCCTGGTAGGGCGTGTGGCGGTAGGCGATGATCGGGTCGGCGTACAGCCGCTGCCTGCTCGTCGTCTCCACATCGGCCGACCGCACCAGCAGCGTCGCCAGGACCGCGAGCGCCGCGACGAGCGCGCACAGCGCCGTCGCCAGCTGCCGGACCGACACCACCCGCCGCAGCAGGAACACCGCGACCACGGCCGCGGCCGCCAGGTTGATGATCCCGGTCGCCGCGGCGCCCCGGATCATGCCCAGCTGCGGCAGCAGGACGAACGGCCACACCAGCCCGCCCAGCAGCGCCCCGAGGTAGTCGGCGGCGTTGAGGTTGGCGAGCGTGCGGCCGGTGTCGGCGGGCCCGGCGGTGCGCCCGCGCTGCAGCAGCGTCATCAGCAACGGCACCTCGGCGCCCACTAGGCCGCCGATCAGGGCGGTGCTCACGGCCAGCACCCACGTCGACTCGTCGTCGATGAACGCGAACACGGCGTAGAGCGCCGCGGCGGACAGGCCGCCGACGACGCCCAGCAGCGCCTCGACGGCGATGAACGCGATGGCCGCGTGGGCGAGCAGTGGCTTGGCCAGCAACGCTCCGGCGCCCAGGGCGGCGATGTAGCCGGCGACGATCAGCGAGGTGGCGACGATCCCGCCGCCGTTGAGGCTGGCCGAGAGGGTGAGCAGGGCCAGCTCGTAGACGATTCCGCAGGCCGCGCACGCGGCGACGGCGGCGAGGAGCACGGCCCGCCAGCGGCCGGACGACTCGGTCATGAGATGGCCGCGGCGATGACCCCTCCGACGGCCACCAGCATGGTGGCCGTCGCGAAAGCGGCCGGGTGGAGCTCCGGCTCGTCGACGTGCTCGCGGAAGTGGCCCGGAACGGCGACCTGCACGATGAGCAGGGCGCCGCCCTGCAGCAACACGCCGACCAGCCCGTAGACCGCCACGCCGACGAGCCCCTGGCCCAGCTGGCTGTAGCTGCTGGCGATCGCGCTGATGATGACGATGGCGAGCGCGACGTACATCGCCGAGGCCAGCACGACGGCGTTGGGCCGCCGGTCGATGAAGACCAGTTGGCGCAGGTTGCCGGGGGTCAGCACGTCGACCATCAGGAAGCCGGCGATCAGTACGCCGACGCCCACCAGGAAGTAGAGGACTACGGCGACCACGCCCTGGGCGATCGTGCCGAAGTTGAAGGCCCCGAAATCGAGGGCCGCGAGGTTGAGCGCCAACATGGGGATTTCCTTTCGAGGGTTACTTGATCCCCCCTGGACCGCCTGGGCTTCCCCCGCCGCCGCCCGCTGGGGATCCGGGCGTGAACCCCGGCCCCAGGAAGACGAACCCGCCGTGGCTGTATCGGGCGCCCAGGCCTTCGACGCGGATGCTGCACGGACGCTGACCGTCGGGTTCGACGATGACGATGTCGCCGCTGTAGCGCAGGTACTGGCCGTCGCCGTTGGCCGCGCGCGCCGCGGGGGCCTGGTAGCGGGCGAGCGTGTCGGCAACCTGCTGTGGCGTCCCGGTGCATTCGTAGCGGGTGCCGTCCGGGTCGCGGGAGTACTCGCGATAATGGGCGGCGATGTATGAGTCGATGTCCTTGTGCAGCAACAGGATTCCGGGAATCAGGCACGCGATGGCGGCGGCCGCCAGGCCACCGGCGACCAGGAGGAGGCGGTTGCGGGTCACGGGTGCCACCGGCTCGCGGTGTGCACCACCATGCCGCCGGATGGGCCGGGGTAGAGGTGCCAGGTCTGCCACCGCCAGCCGGCGCCGTCGGGTTCGGCGGCCAGCGCGGTGAGCGCGGCGTCGTCGCCGGGGAAGGTGCCGCCCAGCCAGGCGCGCTCCCGCACGCACCGGGCTCGTAGCTCGCGCGCGATCCGCCGAAAGGAGTCCTCGTCGTGCGTGTCGGTGCGCGATTCGAGGTGGTAGCCGGGCGCGTCGGTGCGCTCCGGCAGCCGATCCCCGGCGCTGGGCGCGGTGCAGCTGACCTGCTCGGTGAAGCGCCCACTGCCGTGCTCGACGGCGACGATGTGCGAGGCGCCGAGAACCCCGAGCATCAGCATCCCGCCGCGCGGATGGGCGAGCCGGCAGGTCGCCAGGGGCGGCGGCGCGGGGGCGTTGAGCGCCAGCCGCAGCGCCCGGCCGGACACGTCCGCCGGGGTCACGGCGAGCTGATGAAGCGGCACCGTCGGGGTCCTAGGGGGAGGCGGGCGCGGGATACACCGTGAGCTCGCCGGTCCGCACCGGCTTGCCCGTCGATATCTCCCACGGGGTGTCGGGGGCCCAGCGCTCGAACGAGAGCAGCGCGCTCCCGTCGGCATTGGCGCAGTCCAGGAATTCCATCTCCCCGCCCGCGGGCAGGCCGGTCGTCCCTTCGGTGGTGTACGACGCCCGGCCGCGTTCGGACTCGTGGAACGTCACGCCGTCGACGACGTAGTGCTCACCCGGCTGCAGCGTCAGGTCCTTGCGGGTCACCCACATGACCAGCTCGAGGCGCCCGTCGTCCTCCTCCACGCTGAACCAGACCGGCTGGTCGCCGCCCTCCAGAAGATGCTCCCACCACACGAAGGGCCCCTCGCGGAACGTCACCGAGCCCCGCACCACGTAGTCGACGCCGCCGTAGCTAACGATCGCGCCCGGGCCGAGCTGGCGCGGGCCGAACTGGGCCGGCGCCGCGTCGAACGACAGCGGATCCTGGCGCGTGCGTCCCGGCGTGGGTGCCTTGGGTCGGCGCAACGCCACCACGAGGACGGCGATCGCCGCGATGAACAACGCCGCGGCGATCACGACCAGCACTGTTCCCACGGACCAGCCTTCCGCCCCCGGCTTGAGCAACGTGCGCTATAAGTTAACAGCTTTACGCCGACACACCGGCCGACTGACGAAGAATGGTCGGACCCAGCGGCTAGCCTATCGAACAGTTGTTCTACAGGCGGGAGCGGTAATGCGGGTGATGGGTGTCGACCCCGGGCTGACCCGGTGCGGCTTGTCCGTGGTGGAAAGCGGGCGCGGGCGCAGCGTGGTCGCGCTGGACGTCGACGTGGTGCGCACGCCGTCGGACGCGGCGCTGCCGATGCGGCTGCTGGCCATCAGCGACGCGGTCGAGCACTGGCTGGACACCCACCGGCCGGACGTGATCGCGATCGAGCGGGTGTTCTCCCAGCTGAACGTGACCACCGTGATGGGCACGGCGCAGGCCGGCGGGGTGATCGCGCTGGCCGCGGCGAGGCGCGGGCTCGACGTCTACTTCCACACGCCGACGGAGGTCAAGGCCGCGGTCACCGGCAACGGCACCGCCGACAAGGCGCAGGTCACCGCCATGGTCACCAAAATCCTTGCGCTGCAAGCCAAGCCGACACCGGCCGACGCGGCCGACGCGCTCGCGCTGGCGATCTGCCACTGCTGGCGGGCGCCGATGCTCGCGCGGCTGGCCGAGGCCGAGGCGGTGGCCGCCCGCCAGCGGCAGGCCTACCAGGCGAAGCTCAAGGCGCAGCTGAAGGCGGCGCGATGATCGCCTCGGTGCGCGGTGAGGTGCTCGCGGTGGCGCTCGACCACACGGTGATCGAGGCCGCCGGCGTGGGTTACCGCGTGAACGCGACGCCGTCCACGCTGGCGACCTTGCGCACGGGCAGCGAGGCCCGGCTGATCACGGCGATGATCGTCCGCGAGGACTCCATGACGCTGTACGGGTTCGCCGACGCCGAGGCGCGGAACCTGTTCCTGACGCTGATGTCGGTGTCGGGGGTGGGCCCGCGGCTGGCCATGGCGACGCTGGCCGTGCACGACGCCGCGGCGCTGCGGCAGGCGCTGCACGACGGCGACGTGGCGGCGCTGACCAGGGTGCCCGGCATCGGCAAGCGCGGCGCCGAGCGGATGGTGCTGGAGTTGCGTGACAAGATCGGCGCCCCGGGCGCCGGGGGAGCGGCGGCGAGCGCGGCGTCCAACGGCCACGCGGTGCGCGGTCCCGTGGTCGAGGCGCTGATCGGACTCGGGTTTCCGGCCAAGCAGGCCGAGGAGGCCACCGATAAGGTGCTGGCCGACGAGCAGGCCCCGACAACGTCCGGCACATTGCGGGCCGCCCTCTCGGTGCTGGGTAAGTCCCGATGAGCCGCGATTTTTCGGAGGAGCCGCCGGACCGGGACGTATCGCCGGCGTTGACCGTCGGCGAGGGCGACATCGACGTCAGCCTGCGCCCCCGGTCGTTGGGCGAGTTCATCGGCCAGCCGCGGGTGCGCGAGCAGCTGCAGCTGGTCATCGAGGGGGCGAAGAACCGCGGTGGCACACCGGACCACATCTTGCTGTCCGGTCCGCCCGGGCTGGGCAAGACGTCGCTGGCGATGATCATCGCCGCCGAGCTGGGCTCCTCGTTGCGCGTGACGTCCGGTCCGGCCCTGGAGCGCGCCGGCGACCTGGCCGCCATGCTGTCGAACCTCGTCGAGCACGACGTGCTGTTCATCGACGAGATCCACCGCATCGCCCGGCCGGCCGAGGAGATGCTCTACCTGGCGATGGAGGACTTCCGGGTCGACGTGGTGGTGGGCAAGGGCCCGGGCGCTACCTCGATCCCGCTGGAGGTCGCACCGTTCACCCTGGTCGGGGCGACCACGCGGTCCGGCGCGCTGACCGGCCCGCTGCGCGACCGGTTCGGCTTCACCGCGCACATGGACTTCTACGAGCCGGCTGAGCTGGAGCGCGTGCTGGCCCGGTCGGCGGGGATCCTCGGCATCGAGCTGGGCGAGGACGCCGGCGCCGAGATCGCCCGCCGCTCCCGCGGAACGCCGCGCATCGCCAACCGGTTGCTGCGCCGTGTCCGCGACTACGCCGAGGTGCGCGCCGACGGGATCATCACCCGCGACGTCGCCAAGTCCGCCCTCGCGGTGTACGACGTCGACGAGCTCGGCCTGGATCGGCTGGATCGGGCGGTGCTCTCGGCGCTGACCCGCAGCTTCGGCGGCGGCCCGGTCGGGGTGTCGACGCTCGCGGTCGCCGTCGGCGAAGAGGCGGCGACGGTCGAGGAGGTGTGCGAGCCTTTCCTGGTGCGCGCCGGCATGATCGCGCGCACCCCGCGCGGCCGGGTGGCCACCCCGCAGGCCTGGACACACCTCGGCATGACGCCGCCCGTCGGCGCGAGCCAACCGGGGCTGTTCGAGTAGCGGGCGGGTCGCCGCCATAATCTTCAGTGGCGATCGTGAGCGCGGCGGAGCCGGGCGAAGCGGGTCGCCACCATAGTCTTCAGTGGCGATCGTGAGCGCGGCGGAGCCGGGCGAAGCGGGTCGCCGCCATAATCTTCAGTGGCGATCGTGAGCGCGGCGGAGCCGGGCGAAGCGGGTCGCCACCCAAAGTGTCAGTCGGCTAGGAGGACGCGATGATCAACGCCGGGTTGGTATTCGCCGGGCTGGCCGCCCTGCTGCACGTCTACATCTTCATCATGGAGTCCCTGACCTGGACCTCCCCGCGCACCCGCGCGACGTTCGGCACGACGCCCGAGGAGGCCGAGACCACCAAGCTCCTCGCCTTCAACCAGGGCTTTTACAACCTCTTCTTGGCGATCATCACCGCCGTCGGCATCGCCACGGTGTCCATCGGGCATCACGTCGTCGGTGCCACCCTCATCCTCGCCGGCGCCGGCTCGATGGCCGCGGCCGCGGTGGTGCTCCTGGTGTCCGCGCCGGACAAGGCCAGGGCAGCCCTGGTCCAGGGCATTTTTCCGGCCCTTTCCATCGCGCTGCTGCTCCTCGGCGTGCGCTGACGACTCGGCGCGGGTTACTTCCCGGGGGCCGGGGGTACCCATCGGGAGCCGGAAAACGGCCCGGCTTCTACCGAGGAGATGTCATGAAACACGCAGAATACGACCGCCCACGCGCGCTGAGTATGCCGCGCTCGCGCGGTGCGATCAGTGGATTGCTCCTGGTCGTCCTGGGCGCGTGGGGCGCCCTGATCCCGTTCGTCGGCCCCCGCTTCAATTTCGCGTACACGCCCGACAAGGACTGGGCGTGGAGTTCGGCCCGCGGCTGGCTCGAGGTGCTGCCGGGAGCGGCGACCGTGGTCGGCGGCCTGCTGCTGATCGCCGCCGGCAATCGCGTCGCCGCGATGCTGGGCGGCTGGCTGGCCGTGCTGGCCGGTGCGTGGTTCGTGGTGGGGGAGCAGGTGGCGCCGCTGCTGGGGATTGGTTCGGCTGGTGACCCGATCGCCGCCACCGAGCGCAAGCGGGCGCTGCTCGAAGTTTCCTACTTCGACGGGCTGGGCGCGCTGATCATCTTCGTCGGCGGGGTGGTGCTGGCGCGCACCGCGGTCCGGCTGGCGCGCGACGTGGCGCCCATGACCGCGGCGCCGCCGGCCGCGGCGGCGGGGGCCGAGCCGTATCAGGAGTCGCTGGAGGAGCCGGTCTCCTCCGGCGCGCTGACTAGGCCGCGGATGGGCGGGTACGAGTCGGCGGAGGCCCGGCCCAAGCGCGGCTGGCGTCGCCAGCGCGCCGGCGCGGGTTCGGGCGCCGCGTACCTGCGCTGGCCGCACCCGCAGGGCTGACCCGAGACAAAGCAATCGCCCGGCCCCTGAAGGGGCCGGGCGATCTGCTGTTCGCCGAAGCTGTCAGAGCAGCCCGAGCAGCTGCAGGTCGGCGATGTACTTGACGATGATCGGCGGCGAGACGTGCGGGATGTCCTTGTCCGGCCCGATCTTCGCCTCCTGCACGGCCGCGCGGAACCGGTCGGTCGGCGCCATCGAGCCGCGGAGCGGCTTCTCCGGCCGCTGGTAGTTGTGCAGCAGCGGCAGCAGCGAGTACTGGCGCTGGCGCTCGGGCAGGGCCCGTATCGACCCTTCGAAACGGCGCAGCCAGTCGCCATAGTCGGCGATGCGCTGGACCGAGTACCCGGCGTCGACCAGCCAGTCAACGTACTCGTCGAGGCCGATGCCGTCGTCGTACGGGTTCATCACGTGGTACGTGTCGTAGCCCTCCCGCGGACTCAGCGTGGAGATCGCGGCGGCGATGAACTCGACCGGCAGGCCGTCGTAGTGGGCCCGCTGCCGATTCCCGTTCTCGTCGAGCTCGTAGAACGAGCCGGGCGCGATGCCGGTCGCCACCACGCTCAGCATCAGCCGGGTGAACATGTCCGGCAGGTTGAGCTGGCCGGCGTAGGTGGTGTCGGCCAGGATCATGTCGCAGCGGAACACCGCGACCGGCAAGCCGCACAGGTCGTGGGCCTCGCGCAGCAACACCTCGCCCGCCCACTTGCTGGTGCCGTAGCCGTTGGCGTAGTTGTCGTTGATCTGGCGCGTCGCGCTGATCTGCCGGACGTCGGCGTCCTCGACGAACCGGCCCGGCTGGATCTGGTCGCCCACGCCGATCGTCGACACGTAGGCGTACGGCTTGATCTTCGAGGTCAGCGCGATGCGGATCAGCTCCGCGGTGCCCAGCGCGTTGGGGCCGAACAGCTCGCTGTACGGCAGCACGTGGTTGACCAGGGCCGCCGGGTCGACGATCAGGTCGACCGTGTCGGCCAGCCGCCGCCACGTCTGCGCGTCCAGGCCGAGGTTGGCCTCGCCCTTGTCGCCGGCGATGACCTCGAGGTGGTCGGCCGCCAGCGCCCGGTAGTGCTCGAGCAGCCGGGGATCACCACTGTCGAACGTCTTGTCCAGCCGGGCGCGGGCCTCCTCGTCGGACTTGGCGCGCACCAGGGCGATCACCTTGCCGTCGACCAGGTCCATCCGCTCCAGCCATTCCAGCGCCAGGTAGCGGCCGAGGAAACCCGTGGAGCCCGTCAGGAGCACCGTGCGCACCTCGGCGGCGGCCTTGGGCAGGCTCGGCGCCGCGGACAACACCTCCGCGTCGAGGAACTTGTCCAGCGTCAGGTCGCTCGCGTGCACCTCGGTCGCGCCGCGACCGTGCACCCCGCCATGAACCGAAGCGAACGTCGGCCGCTTGGTGCCCTGCCGCTCGGCCTCGATGTAGCGGGCGATCGCCGCCAGGTCGTTGGCCGGGCTGACGATGACGCCCACCGGCACGTCCAGGTCGAAGATCTCCCGCAGCAGGTTGCCGAACGTCAACGCCGACAGGGAATCTCCGCCCAGGTCGGTGAAGCGCGCGTCGGGGGACAGCTCGCTGGCCGCGGTGCCCAGCATGGCCGCCGCGGCGCGGCTGACGGTCTGCAGCACGGGTGCGTCCGCACCGCTGCGCCGCAGCTCGGCCAGCTCGTTGGCCTGGCCCTCGGCCAGCTGGGCGTAGAGCTGCTCCAGCCGCTCGCCGTAGTGCTGCTTCAGCTTCGGCCACGCCAGCTTGCGGATGCCGGTCAGCAGGCCGTTCTCCAGGCTGAACGGCGTGGTCTCGATGATGAAGTCGCGGGGCACCTCGTAGGACTGCAGGCCGCTCTGCCGGGCGACGTTCTGCAGCGAGTCGGCGATCTGCGGCTTGAGCGCGTCAACTGGCCAGCGCCGCAACGCTTCTTCGGTGGGCACCACGACAGCCAACAGGTAGGGCTGCGAGCTGTTGCCGTAGACGTAGATCTGGCGAACGAGCGGGCTGGTGCCGAACTCCGCCTCCAGCTTGGCCAGCGTGACGAACTCGCCCTGGGCGAGCTTGAGCACGTTGTTGCGGCGGTCGACGTACACCAGGCGGTCGGGCGCCACCTCGGCGAACACGTCGCCGGTGCGGTAGTACCCGTCCTCGTCGAAGACGCCGGCGGTGGTCTCGGCCCGCTTGTAGTAGCCCGGGAACATGTTCTGGGTCCGCAGCAGCAGCTCGCCGCGCGGGTACGGCCGGTCGGTGGCGAAGTAGCCCAGGTCCGGCACGTCGACCAGCTTGTAGTCGACGACCGGCGGCCGCTGGATCTCGCCGTCGAACAGCACCATGCCGGCCTCGGTGGAGCCGTAGCCGTCCAGCAGGTCCATCTGCAGCAGCGACACGACCCAGTTGCGCAGCTCCGGCGAGGTGGGCGCCGAGCCCGTCATCGCGAAGATGAACCGGCCGCCCAGCAGGTACCGGCGCTGTTCCTCGAGCACCTGCTCCTCGACGGCCGCGCGGTCGGCGTCGTCGGTCAGCCTGCGCTCGACCTGGCGCTGGAATTCGCCGAACAGCGTCTCCCAGATGCGCGGGACGAAGTTCAGCTCGGTGGGCCGCACCAGCTCGAGGTCCTCGAGCAGGGTGGACAGGTCGCTCTTGGCCGCGAAGTAGGCGGTGCCGCCGTTGCCGAGCGTGCCGTACAGGATGCCGCGCCCCATGACGTGGCTCATCGGCATGAAGTTGAGGGTGATCGACGCGGCGCTCTCACCGAACCAGTTCTTGCTGCCCCGGCGCCACATCTTGCCGACGTTGCTCGCGGGATACATCGCGCCCTTGGGGGCGCCGGTGCTGCCCGAGGTGTAGATCAGCAGGGCCAGCGGGTCGTCCTCCGGCAGTTCCGGGAGCGCCGCACCGGCCAGCGTCTCGCCGCGCTCGAGGACGTCGGCGAGCGTCTCGACGGTGACCGCGGTGTCGGCCAGCCGCCCGCGGGCGGCCTCAACGGCCTCGCGCTGGTCGTCGACCTCGGGGTGGTAGTCGAACACCACCAGGTGGCGGGGGGCGGGCCCGCTCAGGATCAGCTCCACCGCTTCGGGCAGTTGGTTGACGCTGGACGCAAGCACGCTCGGCTCGGTCTCGACGACGATCGGGTGCAGCTGGGCCAGCGCCGCGCTGGTCTGCAGCGGAACGGATACTGCCCCGACCTGGCCCAGCGCCATGTCGATGGTGGCGTAGTCGACACTGTTGAAGCCCAGCACACAGACCCGATCACCCGGCCGCACGGGGCCCTCGGCGAGGGCCCGCGCCAGCGCGCCGACGCGTTCGCCGAGCTCGCCGTAGCTGATCGTCTCGTAGCGGGAGACCAGCTCGAGCGTGGTGCGCCCGGTCTGCGGGTCCTTGACGAACTCCACCACGCGCTGTCCCAGCGCCGGCCGGTCCGCGTAGCCGTCCAGCACCTTCCGGACGATCCGCGGCAGCGACAGCCCGGGCTCCTCCAGGGAGTTGGTGAGGTCGGAGTTGGGGCGAGCCGCGGCGAACTGCGGGTCGGTGGCGGTCAGCTCATCGATGCGGCGGGCAAGTCGCTCGTCGGTGTTCGGTGTGGTCATAAGCGGTTCCTTACCAATGAAAATTACGTTGCTTCGCGACGAATGCGCTGACAAATAGAACGTTAGCTAAAGTAATGGTATTCCGCCATGGTGCACCGCGAGCGCGATTGTGATATTGCCCACCGGGGGCGTCGCCGCGATCCCTGGGTCTAGAGGTCGTGCAGAAGGTTGCCGACCAGCTCGAGTCCTTCGCTCAGCAGCTCGTCGGTGATGGTTAGCGGGGGCAGCAGGCGGATGATGTTGCCGAACATGCCGCAGGTCAACACGATGACCCCGGCCGCGTGCGCGGCCATGGACCACTTCTTGGCCAGTTCCGCGTCCGGGTCGGCGGAGCCCGATTTCACCAACTCGACGGCGATCATCGCCCCGCGGCCGCGGACTTCGCCGATTCGGTCGTCGCCTGCCTGCAACCGGAGCAGCGGTTCGGTGATCAGCCGTTCCAGTCGTCGCGCCCGTTCGACGAGGCCGTCGTTCTCGATGGTTTCGATGGTGGCCAGCGCCGCGGCACAGGCGACGGGGTTTCCGCCGAACGTGCCCCCCAAACCGCCGACGTGCGACGCATCCATGATTTCGGCGCGGCCGGTGACGGCCGACAGCGGCAGCCCGTCGGCGATGCCCTTGGCCGTGCAGATCAGGTCGGGTTCGATCCCCTCGTGTTCACAGGCGAACATCGCGCCGGTGCGCGCGAACCCGGTCTGCACCTCGTCGGCGATGAACACCACCCCGTTGTCGCGGCACCAGGTGAGCAGGGTCGGCAGGAAGCCCTCGGCCGGCACGATGAATCCGCCCTCGCCGGCGATCGGCTCGATGATGACGGCGGCGAGGTCGTCGGCGCCGACCTGGCTCTCGATGATGGTGATGGCGCGGGCGGCGGCCTTCTCGCCGTCGGTGGCCAGCTCCTTGTCGAGCAGTCCGTCGCGGAAGGGGTAGGACATCGGCGCCCGGTAGATCTCGGGTGCGAACGGGCCAAAGCCGCTCTTGTAGGGCTTGGACTTAGCGGTGAGCGCCATGGCCAGGTTGGTGCGGCCGTGATAGGCGTGGTTGAACGCCACCACGGCGGGCTTGCGGGTGTAGGAGCGGGCGACCTTGACCGCGTTCTCGACCGCCTCGGCGCCGGAATTGAACAGGACCGAGCGCTTTTCGCCGGAGCCGGGAGTGAGCCGGTTGAGGTGCTCGGCGACGGCGACGTACTGCTCGTACGGGGTGACCATGAAGCAGGTGTGAGTGAACTCGGCCACCTGGGCGCGCACCGCCTCGACGACGCGCGGCGACGAGTTGCCGATCGTGGTGACCGCGATGCCGGACGTTAGGTCGATGAGCCGGTTGCCATCGACGTCCTCGACGATGCCGCCGCCGGCGCGCGCGGCCCATACCGGCATGGAAACGTTCACGCCGGCTGGGACGGCCGCGGCGCGGCGCTTGGTCAGTTCCAGCGATGCGGGACCGGGGATTTCGGTGACCAACTTGCGGCTTTGCTCGAGGCTGGCCACTGTCATCCTCCTCACCGCGGCGCGTGCCGCGTCGCGGTTAAAGCCTAGCGGTCGGCTCCGCCCAGCGGCCTGCCAAACTGGACGGGCACACTGGACCGAGGGATTGCCGATACGAAAGACGGGTCGATGCAGAGTTTGGTTCTGTTCCTGCCGTTCCTGCTCATCATGGGCGGCTTCATGTTCTTCGCGTCGCGGCGCCAGCGGCGCGCGATGCAGGCCACCATCGACCTCCACGAGTCGCTGCGGCCGGGTGACCGGGTGCACACCACCTCGGGCCTGGAGGCGACGGTCGTCTCGATCGCGGACGAGACCGTCGAACTCGAGATCGCGCCCGGGGTGGTGACCACCTGGATGAAGCTGGCCGTCCGCGACCGCATCGTCCCCGACACCGACGAGGACGAGTCGGAGAACGGCGCCGGTGCCGACGAGACCCCGGTCATCAAGGATTCCTGACGGGAATTGCCGACCGACGGGGCGCCGACGGGGACCACGTAGGCTCTGTCGGGATTGCGAACCGATTCTCGAGCAGAAGGGAAGGACCGTGGCATCGTCTCCGGCGCCGGTGCACCCTGCCCGCTACCTGTCCGTGTTCGTCTTGTTGCTCGTCGGTGTGTACCTGTTGGTGTTCCTCACGGGCGACAAGCGGGCCGCGCCCAAGCTCGGCATCGACCTGCAGGGCGGCACCCGCGTCACGCTGACCGCCCGCACGCCGGACGGCTCCGCCCCGAGCCGGGAGGCGTTGGCGCAGGCGCAGCAGATCATCAGCTCCCGGGTCAACGGTCTCGGCGTCTCCGGCTCCGAGGTCGTCGTAGACGGTGACAACCTGGTCATCACGGTGCCCGGCAGCGACGGCAACGAGGCCCGCAACCTCGGGCAGACCGCCCGCCTCTACATCCGGCCGGTGATTCAGGCTGTCCCGGCGCAAAGCGCCCCGCCCAAGGCGCCGCGTCAGCCCGCCGGCGCGCCGCCGCCCGGCGCTCCCGCCGCCCCGGGCGCTCCCGGCGCGCCGCCGCCCGGTCTCGCGCCGGAGCCCGCACCTCCCGGCCAGCCGGCGCCCGGCCAGCCCGCGCCCGGCCAGCCGGCCCCGCAGCCGCGGCCCTACCCCCAGGACCCGCCGCCCGGTCCCGGGCCCAGCCCGGCGCCGCCTCCGGCGCCCGGTCCCGCCCCCGGAGCGCCGGCCGGGGAGGCGCCGCCGCCGATCCAGCCCCCGGACCCGCGCAAGGAACTCGCCGAGCGCATCGCCGAGGAGAAGAACCTGCGGCAGAGCACCCGTCAGGGCGTGCAGTACATCGCCCTGCAGTTCGAGGCGACCCAATGCGACAAGACCGACATCCTCGCCGGCAACGACGACCCGAAGCTGCCGCTGGTCACCTGTTCCACCGACCACAAGGCGGCGTATCTGCTGGGCCCGTCGATCATCAGCGGTGACCAGATCGAGGACGCCACGTCGTCGCTGAACCAGCGCGGCATCGGCTACGTCGTCGACGTGCAGTTCAAGCCGGCCGCCGCGAACGTTTGGGCCGACTTCACCGCCGCCCACGTCGGCGAGCAGACGGCGTTCACCCTGGACTCCCAGGTTGTCAGCGCCCCCCGCATCAACGAGGCGATCCCCGGCGGTCGCACCCAGATCAGCGGCGGTGACCCGCCATTCAGCGCGGCCACCGCCCGCCAGCTGGCCAATGTCCTGAAGTACGGGTCGCTGCCGCTGTCGTTCGAGTCGTCCGAGGCGCAGACGGTTTCGGCGACGTTGGGGCTGACCTCGCTCCGGGCCGGCCTCATCGCGGGCGCGATCGGGTTGCTGCTGGTGCTGCTGTACTCGCTGCTGTACTACCGGGTGCTCGGGTTGCTCACAGCGTTGTCGCTCACCGCATCGGGCGCCATGATCTTCGCGATCCTGGTGTTGCTGGGCCGGTACATCAACTACACCCTGGACCTGGCCGGGATCGCGGGTTTGATCATCGGCATCGGCACCACGGCCGACTCGTTCGTGGTGTTCTTCGAACGCATCAAAGACGAGATCCGCGAGGGTCGTTCGTTCCGGTCGGCGGTGCCGCGGGGATGGGTGCGCGCCCGCAAGACGATCGTGTCCGGCAACGCCGTGACCTTCCTGGCCGCGGCGGTGCTGTACTTCCTGGCGATCGGTCAGGTTAAGGGCTTCGCGTTCACGTTGGGCCTCACCACGATCCTCGACCTGGTGGTGGTGTTCCTGGTGACCTGGCCGCTGGTCTACCTGGCGTCGAAGTCTCCGACGCTGGCCAAGCCGAGGTACAACGGCCTGGGGGCCGTTCAGCAGGTCGCCCGCGAACGCCGGGCGTCGGCGGTTGTGAAGACGGGACGGGGTAGCGCATGACGGCCTCCGAGGCCCCCAAGACTGTGGACGGCGTGGCGTCGACCGCCGGCGGCGACCAGCCGCGCCACGGCTTCCTGTCGCGGCTGTACACCGGCACCGGCGCGTTCGAGGTGATCGGGCGCCGCAGGCTCTGGTACGGCATCAGCGGGGCGATCGTGGCGATCGCCATCGTCAGCATCGTCGTTCGCGGCTTCGCGTTCGGGATCGACTTCAAGGGCGGCACCACGGTGTCGATGCCGGCCGCGGGCGCGACCGGCACGGTGCAGACCTCGCAGGTGACCGACGTCTTCCGCAAGGCCCTCGGCAACGATCCCGAATCGGTGGTCGTCGTCGGCAGCGGCGCGTCGGCGACGGTGCAGATCCGCTCCGAGACGCTGACCAACGACCAGACGGCCAAGCTGCGCAACGCCCTGTACGACGCCTTCAAGCCCAAGGGCGCCGACGGCAAGCCCAGCAAGCAGGCCATCAGCGACTCGGCGGTGTCGTCGACGTGGGGCGGTCAGATCACCAAGAAGGCGCTGATCGCGCTGGTGGTGTTCTTGGCGCTGGTCGGCCTGTACATCACCGTGCGCTACGAGCGCTACATGGCGATCTCGGCGCTGACGACCATGTGCTTCGACTTGACCGTCACCGCGGGCGTCTACTCCCTGGTCGGCTTCGAGGTCAGCCCCGCCACCGTCATCGGGCTGCTGACGATCCTCGGCTTCTCCCTGTACGACACCGTCATCGTCTTCGACAAGGTGGAGGAGAACACCCAGGGCTTCCAGCACACCACGCGGCGCACGTTCGCCGAACAGGCCAACCTGGCGATCAACCAGACGTTCATGCGCTCGATCAACACCAGCCTGATCTCGGTGCTGCCGATCCTGGCGCTGATGGTGGTGGCGGTGTGGCTGCTCGGCGTCGGCACTCTGAAAGACCTGGCCCTGGTGCAGCTCGTCGGCATCCTGGTCGGCACGTACTCGTCGATCTTCTTCGCCACCCCGCTGCTGGTGACGCTGCGGGAGCGCACCGAGCTGGTGCGCGCCCACACCCGGCGGGTGCTGCGGCGGCGCAGCCCCGGCTCGCGGGGCGCCGGCGAAGCCGCGGAAGCCGCCGACACCGCCGACACCGCCGAGCCGGACGCCGAAACCACCGAGCGGGAGCCCGTCGACGCCGCCGCGGAGCCAGACAAGCCGGCGCCGAGCAAGCCGGCGCCCGGTGCGCGCCCGGTGCGGCCGACGGGAGCCCGGCACCCGAGCGGCAAGCGAAACGCCGGCCGGCGGTAGGTCCGATGGCCGACCGCACCGGGCCCCGCGGCCTGACGGGGTGGGCGCGTGCCGGTCTGACGGTGGTGCTCTCGGCCGCCTTCGCGCTGACCGGCTGTTCCGGTAGCGCCGCCGCCCAGATCGACTACGTGGTCGACGGCCCGCTTTCCACCTACAACACCAACACCGTGGTCGGCGCCGCGTCCGCGGGGGCGCAAGCCTTCGCCCGCACGCTCACCGGCTTCGCCTATCACGGGCCCGACGGGCAGGTGGTTCCCGACCGCGACTTCGGCACCGTGTCGGTGGTCGGGGGTTCGCCGCTGGTGCTCGACTACCAGATCGCCGACGGCGCCGTCTACTCCGACGGAAAGCCCGTGACTTGCGACGACCTGGTGCTGACCTGGGCCGCTCAATCGGGCAGGTTCCCGGAGTTCGATGCGGCCAGCCAGGCCGGCTACGTCGACGTCGCCAACGTCGACTGCATACCGGGGCAGAAGAAGGCCCGGGTGTCCTTCGTCCCGGACCGCAGCGTCGTGGACTACTCGCAACTGTTCTCGGCGACCTCGCTGATGCCGTCGCACGTCATCGCCGACCGGCTCAACATCGACGTGACCGCGGCGCTGCTCAGCAGGAACGGGCAGCTCGTGGAGCAGATCGCCAAGCAGTGGAACACGATCTGGGACCTCAAGCCGGGGCTGGACCTCAAGCTGTTCCCGTCGTCGGGGCCATACAAGATCGAGTCGGTCCTCGACCACGGCGGGGTGGTGCTCGTCGCCAACGACCGGTGGTGGGGCCCCAAGGCGATCACCAAACGGATCACCGTGTGGCCGCTGGGACCGGACATCCAGGACCGGGTGAACAGCCGCAGCGTCGACGTCGTGGACATTGCGTCCGGTTCCGCGGGGGCGCTCGCCCCGCCGGACAACTACGACCGCAGCGAGTCGCCGTCGGACGGCGTCGAGCAGCTCATCTTCGCCCCGCAGGGGCCGTTGTCGCAGGCCAAGGCCCGCCGCGCGGTCGCGCTCTGCACCCCGCGCGACACCATCGCCCACGACGCGGGGGCGCCGATCGCGAACTCACGGCTGGCCCCGGCCGTCGACGACGCCCTGTCCGCCGGCGACGGGACGGGCGAGGCGGGCCAGTTCAGCAAGGCCGATCCGGCCGCCGCGCGGGATGCGCTCGGCGGGGCGCCGCTGGCGGCTCGGATCGGGTACCAGGGGCCCAACGCGCGGCTGGCGGTGATCGTCGGGGCGATCACCAAGTCGTGCGCCGCCGCGGGAATCGCGATCTCCAGCGTCACCGTCGATTCGCCCGCTGCGCTCAAGGAGGGAAAGATCGACATCTTGCTGGCGAGCACGGGTGGGGCGACCGGCAGCGGGTCGACCGGATCGTCGGCGATGGACGCCTACGACCTGCACAGCGGCAACGGCAACAACCTGTCCGGCTATTCGAACCCGCAGGTCGACAGCGCAATCAATGCGCTGGCGGTGTCGGCCGACCCGGCCGAGCGCGTCCGGCTGCTGGCCGAGGCGGCCCCGGTACTGTGGGGTGACATGCCGACGTTTCCCCTTTATCGCCAGCAGCGGACGCTGCTGTTGTCGAAGAAGATGTATGCCGTGAGCAAGAATCCGACCCGCTGGGGCTCGGGCTGGAACATGGACCGATGGGCGCTGGTGCAGTGACCGGTGCGGGGGTCCGGTCCGTGGGGGACCTGATCGATTCCCTGACCCGGGAGGTCGCCGACTTCCCCGAGCCAGGAATCCAGTTCAAGGACCTGACACCGGTGTTCGCCGATCGGGAGGCGATGACGGCGGTCACCCACGCGCTCGCCGACATCGCATCCGCGGCCGACCTGGTGGCCGGCATCGACTCGCGAGGGTCCCTGGCCGCGGCGGCCGTCGCCGGCCGGTTGGGCACCGGCGTGCTGGCCATCCGGAAGGCCGGGAAGCTGCCCCCGCCGGTGCACTCCGAGCGGTACGACCTGGAGTACGGCACCGACACGCTGGAAGTCCCCGTCCACGGCATCGACCTGCGCGGCCGCCGCGTGGTGATCATCGACGACGTGCTGGCCACCGGCGGCACGCTGGGCGCGGCCACCCGGCTGCTGGAGCGGGTCGGGGCCGACGTGACCGCGGCGGCGGTGGTCGTCGAGTTGACGGCGTTGGGTGGGCGCGAGGCCATCGCGCCGCTGCCGGTGTACAGCCTGAGCAGGGCCTAGCGATGGCCCGGTCGGCCGACGCCACCGACGCCGCGTTCGCGGCCGACGTGCTGCGAAAGCTGTTGGGCTACATCGCGTACTACAACGACGAGGAGGGGCGGCCGGAGCGGCCCGAGCAGCCGTTTCACCCGCGTCGCTACGCGAATCCGTCCTGAGCGGCCCCCGGGTTGCCGCGGAGCGCCCGGCGCCGCCGCGCTTTGGCGATATCCTGAACGTCGGAGGTGAGCACGTGGCGAACGACCAGGGCGCGGCGCAGGCTCTCGACGTGCCCGCTAAAGCGCCTGGGGCGCCGCCCCCCGGTGAGCCGGCCACGGCGCCGCTGCCGGTCGGCGAGGTTCCGGAGCAGCCCACCGAGACCCTGAAGACGTCGAGCAGCGCCTCGAGGCGGGTCCGCGCCCGGCTGGCGCGGCGGATGACGGCCCAGCGCAGCGCGCTCAACCCGGTGCTGGAGCCGCTGGTCGCCGTCCACCGCGAGATCTACCCCAAGGCCAACGTGCAGTTGCTGCAGCGGGCGTTCGAGGTCGCCGATCAGCGGCACGCCACCCAATTGCGGCACTCCGGCGATCCGTACATCACCCACCCCCTGGCCGTCGCCAACATCCTGGCCGAACTGGGCATGGACACCACCACGCTGGTGGCCGCGCTGCTGCACGACACCGTCGAGGACACCGGATACACGCTCGAGCAGCTGTCCGAGGAATTCGGCGACGAGGTGGCGCATCTTGTCGACGGCGTCACCAAGCTGGATCGCGTGGTGCTGGGGACCGCCGCCGAGGGCGAGACGATCCGCAAGATGATCACCGCCATGGCCCGCGATCCCCGGGTGCTGGTGATCAAGGTCGCCGACCGGCTGCACAACATGCGCACCATGCGCTTCCTGCCACCCGAAAAGCAGGCTCGCAAGGCCCGCGAGACGCTGGAAGTCATTGCGCCCCTTGCGCATCGGCTGGGGATGGCCAGCGTGAAGTGGGAGCTCGAGGACCTGTCGTTCGCGATCCTGCACCCCAAGAAGTACGACGAGATCGTCCGGCTGGTGGCCGGTCGCGCGCCGTCGCGGGACACTTACCTGGCCAAGGTGCGCGCCGAGATCACCAACACGCTGAACGCGTCCAAGATCAAGGCGACGGTCGAGGGGCGCCCGAAGCACTACTGGTCGATCTACCAGAAGATGATCGTCAAGGGCCGCGACTTCGACGACATCCACGACCTGGTCGGCATCCGCATCCTGTGCGACGAGATCCGGGACTGCTACGCCGCCGTCGGGGTGGTGCACTCGCTCTGGCAGCCGATGGCCGGGCGGTTCAAGGACTACATCGCCCAGCCCCGCTACGGCGTCTACCAGTCGCTGCACACCACGGTCGTCGGGCCGGAGGGCAAGCCGCTGGAGGTGCAGATCCGCACCCGCGACATGCACCGCACCGCCGAGTACGGCATCGCCGCGCACTGGCGGTACAAGGAGGCCAAGGGGCGCAACGGTCTTCCGCATCCCCACGCCGCCACCGAGATCGACGACATGGCGTGGATGCGGCAACTGCTCGACTGGCAGCGGGAGGCGGCCGACCCCGGTGAATTCCTGGAGTCGCTGCGTTACGACCTTGCGGTGCAAGAGATCTTCGTGTTCACCCCGAAGGGCGACGTCATCACCCTGCCGAACGGCTCGACTCCCGTGGATTTCGCCTACGCGGTGCACACCGAGGTCGGCCATCGCTGCATCGGCGCCCGGGTCAACGGCCGCCTAGTCGCCCTGGAGCGCAAGCTCGAAAACGGCGAAGTCGTCGAGGTTTTCACGTCCAAGGCGGCCAACGCGGGGCCGTCGCGCGACTGGCAGCAGTTCGTGGTGTCGCCGCGGGCCAAGACCAAGATCCGGCAATGGTTCGCCAAGGAGCGCCGTGAGGAGGCGCTGGAGGCCGGCAAGGAGGCGATGGCCCGGGAGGTGCGCCGGGGCGGGCTTCCGTTGCAGCGGTTGGTCAATGCCGAGTCGATGGGCGCGGTCGCCCGCGAGCTGCACTACACCGATGTCTCCGCGCTCTACACGGCGATCGGCGAGGGCCACGTCTCGGCCAAGCACGCGGTGCAGCGGCTGCTGGCCGAGCTCGGCGGCATCGACCAGGCCGAGGAGGAGCTCGCCGAGCGGTCCACGCCGACGACCATGCTGCGCCGCCCGCGCAGCAGCGACGATGTCGGGGTCTCCGTCCCGGGGGCGCCCGGCGTGCTGACCAAGCTGGCCAAGTGCTGCACCCCGGTGCCCGGCGACGCGATCATGGGGTTCGTCACCCGCGGCGGGGGAGTCAGCGTGCACCGCACGGACTGCACGAACGCGGCCTCGCTGCAACAGCAGTCCGAGCGGATCATCGAGGTGCTGTGGGCGCCCTCGCCGTCGTCGGTCTTCCTAGTCGCCATCCAGGTCGAGGCGCTCGACCGGCACCGGCTGCTGTCGGACGTGACGCGTGTGCTGGCCGACGAGAAGGTGAACATCCTCTCGGCGTCGGTCACGACCTCGGGCGACCGGGTCGCCGTGAGCCGCTTCACCTTCGAGATGGGCGACCCGAAACACCTCGGCCACCTGCTCAACGTGGTGCGCAACGTCGAGGGTGTTTTCGACGTCTACCGGGTGACGTCCGCGGCCTAGCGTTCGAGCGGCCTTCCGCGGTTGGCGCCGAAATTGCGGTGCGGGTCATGATTTCCCCGCGGACCACGACCGCTGTGGCCATCTCGGCGGCGAGTACCCGCCGCCCGTTCTAGCCGACCCGCACCGATTTGATCGTGACCGTCGACGCGGGCATGCCCGTCTGACGATCGCCAGCAACCCCGCCGCCGGCGATCTTGTCGAGGATGGCCAGCCCCGTCTCGTCGATCGAACCCAGGACGGTGGACGTGGGCTCCATCTCGGCGTCCTTGAACACCAGGTTGAACTGGCTGCCATTGGAGTTGGCGCCGACCGTGGCCAAGGTGATCGTGCCGCGGGGATACAGCACGGTCTGGCGGAGCGCCGGGTCGCCGGGGGCGTACTGGTTGGTCGGGTATTCGTCGGCGTATTCGTAGCCCGGGCCGCCGCTGCCTTCGGGGCCGGGTCCGCCGCACAGCAACATGCCCCCGTCCGGCTGGACGGTCAGCCGGCCGCACTCGGAGTTGTCGAAGAACTGCTGGCGGGCCAGGCTGGTGAAGCTGTTGACGGCGCACGGGGACTCGGAGTTGGCGAGGCGGATGCCGATGTCACCGAAGTTGGTGGACAACGTAGCCGGGATTTCGGCGGGATCGGTCGGCACCTTGCCCGCGGGCGGCGGGTTGACGGGCTTGCTGGCCGGCTCCGACGACGCCGGGTACTGACAATTGACGCCCGGGTCGGTCGGCGGCGCGAACGCCGGCAGGGGCGGCACGGTGGGGGCCGCCGCGGCGGTCGACCCGGCTCCCGCCCTGTTGGGCACCACCCCGCGGACCGGGGTGCTCGAGGCCGTACTGGATCCGGCGCCGTCGTCCCTGGTTACCAGGGCGATGACGAGCGCCACCACCGCGACCAGCGCCAGGACCGATGCCCCGACGACACCCAGCAGCAACCGCCGGGACTGCGCGGGCGGGCTCGGGGCCGGACGCGGCTCGGGTGGCCCGCCGGCCGGCGGCGGGGCGTAGGGCACGTGCCGAGTGGGTGGCTGGGGCGGTGGCGGCGGCGCCGCCCACGCCGGCGCGGGTGCGGGTGCGGGTGCGGGCGCCGCGCCGCTCAACGCCGCGCGCGCCGCTTCGGCGAACTCGATGGCCGATTGATAGCGCTGGTCGACGTCCTTGGCCATGCCGCGAGCGACCACCGCGTCGAGCGCACGCGGGATGCCCGGTGCGTCCGCGGAGGGCAGGGGCGGCGGCGTGTACAGGTGCGCGTTGAGCTGCTCTTCCAGACTGTCGCCGGTGAAGGGCCGCTTCCCGGTGAGGCATTCGTACAGCACGCAGGCCAGCGAGTAGATGTCGGCGCGGTGATCCGTTGTGCCCCTGAAGCGCTCGGGCGCCAGGTAGGCCACGGTGCCCATCGTGTGGCCGGTCTGCGTGAGCGCGGTGTCGGTCATCGTGCGCGCGAGGCCGAAGTCGATCAGGTAGACGAAGTTGCGGGCGGTGGTGACCAGGATGTTCTTCGGCTTGATGTCGCGGTGAATCAGGCCCGCCGCGTGGGCCGTATCGAGTGCGGCGGCGACCTGTTCGATCACCGCGACCGCCTGCTCGGGGCTGAGCCGACCCCCGCTTTCGGCGATGAACTCGCTCAGGTCGCGGCCCTCGATCAACCGCATGTCGACGTACAGCCGGCCGTCGAGCTCGCCGTAACCGTGGATGGGCACCACGTGCGGGTCGTTGAGGCCCGCCGCTATGCGGGCCTCCCGGCGGAACCGCCTCTGAAAATCCTCGTCTTCAGCCAGGTGGGGAGGGAGAACCTTGAGAGCGACGACCCGGTCGGTCGCGGGGTCGAACGCGCGGTACACGCGTCCCATGCCGCCGCGCCCGAGCAGCCCCTGTATCTGATAGCGGCCGAACGTTTCCGGATCGATGTTCACCAAAAGACCATAAGCGAATCACGGCCATGTAGAGGGGTAAGTCGCGCCGATCCGAAGGTCAGTCGAGCAGCAGCGATCTGATCGTGACGTCGATGGCCGGCGCCCCGTCCTCGCCGCCGCCGGCGACGCCCGCCTTGGCGATCTTGTCGAGGGTGGCCAGCCCGTCGGGCTGGATGGTGCCGAAGACCGTGTACTGGGGCGGCAGCTGAGAGTCCTTGTAGACCAAGAAGAACTGGCTGCCGTTGGTGCCCGGTCCGGCGTTGGCCATCGCCAGCGTGCCACGCGGATAGATGACCGGCTCCTGCGCCTTCGGGTCATTCGGCGGGTACTGATCCGTGGGGTACTCGTTGGCGAATTGGTATCCCGGCCCGCCGGTGCCGTCGCCCTTGGGATCACCGCACTGCAGCACCCCCAGGCCCTGCGAGGTGGTCAGCCGGTGGCACTTCGTGTTGTCGAAGTACTTCTGGCCGATGAGGCTCGCGAAACTGTTGACGGTGCAAGGCGATTCGTTGTTCGCCAGCATCAGCCCGATGTTGCCCTGGCTGGTGGCCATGCTCGCGCTCACCTGCGCGGGGTCGGTCGGCACCTTGCCGGAGCGGGGCGGCTTGACCTGTTTGACGGGCTGGTCCGACGAGGCGGGGTATTGGCAGTTGGCGCCCAGGTTGGCCGACGGCTTGAACGGCGGCAGCGGCGGAACCGCCCCCGGCTGGGTGGGCGGCGGCGTCGTCGACTCGGCGGTGCCGCTGGGCGTGGTCGACGTCGCGGCGGTGGTGCTTTTCTGCTCGTGCTTGGTGTTGACGATCGCGATCACCACCACGGCGATTACGGCCACGGCGGCGGTCGCGCCGGCGGCGATCACCATGATGCGGCGCCGCCGGGCCTGCCTCGCGCGGCGTTCCAGCTGACGTTCGAGCTTGCGCTTGGCGTTGGCGCGTCGCTGTTCGTTGGTCGGCACGGCCGGTACGCCTCCATGTTCGGTGAGTTGGGCCCCGAGTTCGCCAGCTCAGGCTAGTGCGGCAGCCGCGACCCGTGTCAAGCGGGCCCGCCGGAGGTGGGAAACTGGGAATCGTGTTGATCACCGGATTTCCCGCCGGCATGTTGCAGTGCAACTGCTACGTGCTGGCCGAGCGGCCCGGAGCGGACGCCATCATCGTCGATCCGGGACAGCGGGCGATGGGCCCGCTGCGGCGCATTCTCGACGAGAATCGGCTGACCCCGGCCGCGGTGTTGCTGACCCACGGGCACATCGACCACATGTGGTCCGCGCAGAAGGTGTCGGACACCTACGGGTGTCCCACCTACGTGCACCCCGAGGACCGGTTCATGTTGAAGGACCCGATCTACGGGCTGGGACCCCGGATGGCGCAGCTGGTGGCGGGGGCGTTCTTCCGCGAGCCCAAGCAGGTCGTCGAGCTCGACCGCGACGGGGACAAGCTCGACCTGGGCAACGTGAGCGTCAGCGTCGATCACACGCCCGGGCACACGCGCGGGTCGGTGGTATTCCGCCTCGCCCAGGCGGCCAAGTCCGGCGCCGACGTGGTGCTGACGGGTGACACGCTCTTCGAGCGCTCGGTGGGGCGCACCGACTTGCACGGCGGCAGCGGCCGCGACCTGCTCACCTCGATCGTCGGCAAGCTGCTGGTCCTCGACGACGACACCGTGGTGCTCCCCGGGCACGGCAACGCCACCACGATCGGTGCCGAGCGGCGGCTGAATCCCTTCCTGGAAGGGTTGAGCCCGTGACGGAGTTCGCTGCCCTTTCGGCGCCCAAGGGGGTGCCCGACTACGTGCCGCCCGACTCCGCGCAGTTCGTGGCGGTGCGCGACGGGCTGCTCGGCGCCGTGCGCCGAGCCGGGTACGGCCACATCGAGCTGCCCATCTTCGAGGACACCGCCCTGTTCGCGCGCGGCGTCGGCGAGTCGACCGACGTGGTCTCCAAGGAGATGTACACGTTCGCCGACCGTGGTGACCGCTCGGTGACGTTGCGGCCCGAGGGGACCGCCGGCGTCGTCCGCGCGGTGATCGAGCACGGCCTCGACCGCGGCGCGCTTCCGGTCAAACTCTGTTATGCCGGGCCGTTCTTCCGCTACGAGCGTCCCCAGGCCGGGCGCTACCGCCAGCTGCAGCAGGTCGGCGTCGAGGCGATCGGGGTCGACGACCCGGCGCTGGACGCCGAGGTGATCGCGGTCGCCGACGCCGGGTTCCGCTCGCTGGGGCTCGACGGGTTCCGGCTGGAAATCACCTCGCTGGGCGATGAAACGTGCCGGCCCCAATACCGGGAGTTGTTGCAGGACTTCCTCTTCCGGCTCGATCTGGACGCTGAGACCCGGCGGCGCGCCGAGATCAACCCGCTGCGGGTGCTCGACGACAAGCGCCCGGCCGTGCGGGCGATGACGGCCGACGCGCCGGTACTGCTGGACCACCTGTCCGACGTCGCCAAGCAGCACTTCGACACCGTGCTGGCGCACCTGGACGCCCTGGGCGTGCCGTACGTGCTCAACCCGCGCATGGTCCGCGGGCTGGACTACTACACCAAGACCACCTTCGAGTTCGTGCACGACGGGCTGGGCGCGCAGTCCGGCATCGGCGGCGGTGGGCGCTATGACGGCCTGATGCGCGAGCTGGGCGGACAGGACCTGTCCGGCATCGGTTTCGGGCTCGGCGTGGACCGCACCCTGCTGGCGCTGCGCGCCGAGGGCAAGACCGTGGGGGAGACGGCACGTTGCGACGTGTTCGGCGTGCCGCTGAGCGAGCCCGCCAAGCTGCGGCTGGCGGTGCTGGCCGCGCAGTTACGCGCCTCCGGCGCCCGCGTCGACCTGGCCTACGGCGATCGCGGGCTCAAGGGCGCGATGCGCGCGGCCGACCGCTCCGGGGCGCGCATCGCGCTGGTGCTCGGCGATCGCGACATCGAGGCGGGCACGGTCGGGGTGAAGGATCTCACGACGGGTGAGCAGGTGTCGGTGCCGACGGACGCCGTCGTCGCGGAGGTGCTTGCCCGGCTAGGCCGGTGAGGGGCCCGGTCCCGTCTTCCCGCCGATCGACGCGATGGTTCGCGCCGCGATCTCGCGCAGCGCCGCGGCGTCGGCATCGGAACGCGAGCGCAGGTTAAGGGCGTAGGTGAGCGAGACGAGCATGTCCGCCGCCGCGTCGAGGTCGGTGTCGGCGGGCAGCTGTTCCTGGCGGCGGGCGGTCTCGAGCGCGGCGCGCAGCGCGGCGCGCAGCTGCAGGTGGTGCCGATCGAGGAACTCGCGGATCTCCGGGTCCCGCACCTCGATGCCGGCATTGGCGTTGGCGACCATGCAACCCCAGCCGGCGAAGGGACTCTCGCAGCGAAGCCGGATCAGTGCGTCGAAGAAATCGGTGATCGCCGCCAGCCCGCGATCGCTGTCGGTGAGGTGACGAAACGCCGGCGTCGCCCAGGTGTCGATGTAGCGCCGTAACGCCGACACGTACAGACTCTGCTTGTTGCCGAAGGTGGCGTACAGACTCGAGCGGTTCAGGCCGGTCGCGGCAGTGATGTCCTGAATGCCCGTCGCCGCCATGCCATTTCGCCAGAAGAGCGCCACCACCGCGTCGAGAGCGGCGGTCACGTCGAAGTGCTTGACGTCGGGCATGTTCCTCAAACAACGTTCTCGATCGGGCTTCCACCCTAACACGCGTCCTGTTATCTTGAACTGATCGGTTCAAGATGGGTAGGAGGAGGGCTGGCATGGGTGACGAGACAGCGGGACTGATCGACGCGCACCGGAGTGCGGGGCACTTTGTCGACGTCGGGGGACTGCGGACGTTCGTGCGTGACGAGGGCAGCGGTTCGGTTCCCGTGGTTTGCCTGCACGGCGTGCCGGTGTCGAGCTTTCTGTGGCGCCGGTTGCTTCCCGAGCTCGCCGGGAGGGGCCTGCGCGGCCTGGCGCCGGACCTGCCCGGTCTCGGCTTATCCGGGCGCCCAGTGGATTTCGATTATTCCTGGACCGGCCTCGGCCGCCATCTCTCGGAAACGCTCGACGCGCTGGACGTCGAGCGTTTCCACCTGGTCGTGCACGATTTCGGGGGCCCGGTGGGTTTCGAGATCGCCGCCCGCGCACCGGAGCGGGTCGCCTCGCTGACCATCCTCAACACCGTGGTCGAGGCGCACACCTTTCGGCCGCCGCCGCCGATGAGGCCGTTCGCCTGGCCGGTCCTCGACCGCGTGTGGCTGGCCACCGGTCGCGGGCCGGTGTTTCGGCTGTTGATGCGCGCGACCGGCCTGTCGCCCGACTCGCCGACCACGGACGCCGAAATCATGGTCCACCAACGGCTTTTGCTGGGCCCCGACGGGGCGCGGGCCTTCCGCCGGATGATGCGCGGGCTCGAGACCACGCGGGCAAAGACGGAGCTCTATGCCGCCGTGGTGGCGAGCACCCGCTACCCCGTCCAGGTGGTGTGGGGTGTGGACGATCCGTTCCTCACGCTGAACAAGCACGGCCGGATCGCCGCTCGGATGGCCGGCCTCGATCGCCCCACGGCATTGCCCGGTCGGCACTTCTTTCCCGAAGACAGTTACCCGCAGCTGGCCGATCGCATCGTCGCGCTCACCGAACGCGCGGGGTCGCGCTGACGTGGCGGCGGCGCGCCGTCCGCGCCGTCGGGAGGGGGCTGGGCGGGGCGCGACGCGACGCATCACGCCCCGCTGGGATGAGGTTGCCCGAACCGTCGTGATACGCGGTAGCGTCATGGAACGCCCAGCGGTCGTATGGCGGGAGGCAGCCATGAAGCGCAGCATCGTCGGCGGCGTTGCCGCCCTGGTGACGGCCGCCGGGTTGATCGCCGCGGCGCCGCCGGCCAGCGCCGGCTGCCAGTACGGTGGAGCCTTCCTCAGCAAGTGCGACGGCCCCATTCAGCCCGACGGCACCTGGCAGCGGTGTGTGGCATTCACCCACCTGGTGCTCAGCGGTGCCAGCTCGTTCCTCATGCCCGAGCGGCGCTGCGATGTGATGGGACCCGACCAGCGCCCCCCGGACTTCTCCTTCTCCGACCCGCCGACGCACATCGACGGCTGAGCGGGCTTGACCACGCCATCGAACTGATGTTCGAATAGGGGGATGCGCTGGGCGAGCCAGGCCGTCGCGGTCAACGGGACGCCCGTCGAGGACGGGGCGCTACCCGGGCTGCAGCGGATCGGCCTCGTCCGCAGCGTGCCGGCGCCGCAGTTCGAGGGCATCACGTTTCACGAGGTGCTCTGCAAGTCCGCGCTGAACAAGGTGCCGAACGCCGCCGCGTTGCCGTTCCGGTACACGGTCAACGGCTACCGCGGCTGCTCGCACGCCTGCCGCTATTGCTTCGCCCGGCCCACCCACGAGTACCTGGACCTCGACTGCGGCACGGACTTCGACACCCAGGTGGTCGTCAAGACCAACGTCGTCGAGGTGCTGCGCCGGGAGTTGCGCCGGGCGTCGTGGCAGCGCGAGACCGTCGCGCTGGGCACCAACACCGACCCCTATCAGCGCGCCGAGGGCCGCTACGCGCTGATGCCCGGCATCATCGGCGCGCTGGCCCAGTCGGGTACGCCGCTGTCGATCCTCACCAAGGGCACATTGCTGCGCCGCGACCTGCCGCTGATCGCCGATGCGGCACAACAGGTTCCGCTGTCGGTTGCGGTGTCGCTGGCGGTCGGCGACCCCGAACTGCACCGCGACGTCGAGCCCGGCACCCCGACGCCACAGGCGCGCCTGGGCCTCATCACCGCGGTCCGCGACGCCGGCCTGGGATGCCATGTGATGGTCGCGCCGGTGCTGCCGCACCTCACCGACTCGGTCGAGCAGCTCGACCACCTGCTCGGCCAGATCAAGGCGGCCGGCGCCACCGGCGTCACCGTCTTCGGCCTGCACCTGCGCGGCTCCACCCGCGGGTGGTTCATGTCCTGGCTGGCGCGCTCGCATCCCGAGCTGGTCGGCCGCTACCGCGAGCTGTACCGGCGCGGCCCGTACCTGCCGCAGGGCTACCGCGACATGCTGCGGGACCGGGCGGCCCTGCTGATCGCCAAGCACCGGCTCGGCGGCGACCACCGCCCCTTTCCGCGGGCCGCCGCGGGCGCGGTCCAACCCCTCGAGCCGACGTTGTTCTGACTACTTCGGGTTGTCGCGGCGCGGCTTGGTCAGGGTGAACTCGTCCACCACGGTCACCGCGCCCAGCGGGCCGCTCGGGGCGTAGTGGGTCGCCTTGATCGAGGTGTTGCCGCCGGGCGCGCCGGGGTCGACGTCGAAGGACGCGAAGCCGTAGGCGTTGTCGCGGTCGCGGAACGCCGACCACGGCGCGTCCTCCAGCACGTAGATCGGGGCCTTGCGGCCGAGCCCCGGGTCGAACGCGCCGACGCCGGTCAGCACCCGGCACCGTGGCTGGGGAAACAAGAACCCGTTGGTCGGGGCGGACGTTCCGCCCCCGCCGATGACGAGGTGCACCGTGCCGCGGGTGGCGTCGATGAGGTCGGAGCGGGTGTCCACGGGGATCGGTGTCCGGGTGTCGGTCGGCAGCGTTCCGCGCAGCGGGTGTGACCGTTCGTAGTGGTGCTCGTGGCCGCACACCACCAGGTCCACTTGGTACTGGTCGAACAGCGGCAGCCATTGCTCGCGGATCCCCAGGTCCGCGCCGTTGGCTTTGTCGGCGGTGGAGATCGCCGTCTGATGCATGCAGACCACCACCCAGTCGATGCCCGGGTCACGACGCGCGGCGTCGAGTTCTCCCGCAAGCCAACGCTTTTGCTCCCCGCCCGAATAGCCGTGCACGTAGAAGTTCCCCCCGTCCTGGAACGCCACGTCGTCGTTGTTCAGGCTGATCACCCGGACGGAGCCGGCGGTGAACGAGTACCACAGCCCGCGGAACTCGGGCCCGGCGCCCGAATCGGGCACCGTGAAGTACGCCTGGTAGGCGCCGTAACCGATTGGCCCGTTGCCCAATTCGTTCTCGTGATTGCCCGCGGCCGGCATCCACGGGCGGAAGCGCGCCGACCGGGTGTTGTTCTCGAACCAGTTCGACCAGGTGCGCACCCGGTCGTGGGCGAGGTTCGCGTAGCACAGGTCGCCGTTGACCAGGTTGAACAGCGGGGCCAGGCGTTCGATCGCCAGCGTGGTGTCCGCCGCGGCGGGCGACCCGATGTTGTCCGTCCCGTAGCTGCCGTCGGGCAGCCGCTCCAGCGTGGGCGTGGACTGATCGCCGAAGCTGGTGAACCGCAGCGGTTTTCGCCCGGACGGGCCGGTGCGCACGGTCCCCGTTTCGGGGTCGGCGCCGTCGTGCACCGCGGCGTAGACGTAGTCGGTGTCGGGGGACAGGCCCGTCAGCCGCGCGTGGTAGACGCGGACTTCGACGTTCGACATGGCGTCCCGGTACGTGCGGGTCTCGGCGGGCACGGTGCGGCCGAATCCGGAGGCGGGCGTGCCGAGCATGACCCGCGGGTTGCGGACGGCGTCGACGGTGTGCCACGACACCACCACCTCCGTGGCGGCGTCCCTGCCGAATTGCAGGTGCAGCCCGGACACCGGCGGCGCGCCGGTGCGGTCCGGCTGGTACCAGACCCCGGCGTGCGGGTGCGACCACAGCACCGCCGCCCCGCCGCCGATGCCCGCCCCGAAAACGGCGGAGGCGGCGCTCGTCGTCAGCAGCCTGCGCCGGCTGATGCCCGCACCGTCACTCATAGTTGCTTCATACCCGAGCCACGTAACGAATCCGGTAGCGTTCGCGACATGAGGAACGTGCAGAAAGTGACCAGCGCGATCTCGAAAGCCGGATGTGCGACGTTTGCTGCAGCCCTCGCGATGGCGGTTACGCCTGCGACCTCGTTTGCCGATCCGGCCGGCCATCAGGTGACGTACACGATCACCGCCACCGGCAATCTGACCGGCAATGTGCGCTACATGAACACCGATCCGCCCAGCCAGGCCGCCTACGACGCTAACTCGTCGCAGTACATGAACTCCGTGCAGACGGCGTTCACCGCGGGACAGCCGCTGGTGTACAACGCGACGCTGGCCAACCCCAACCAGTGGGCGATCGTCACGGCCAGCGGCGGGTGCCATTGGCCGGACTGCGACTCGTCGAACACCCCGCAGATCCAGTGCCAGATCGCCGTCGACGGCCAGGTCGTGGTGACCCAGAGCGCGACCACCGGGGTGACCTGCTCCACGCGGCGCTGGTAGCCGGCGCGGCCGCCGCGCTCAGATCGCGAGGCGCCCCGAGAGGCGGCCGAGGCGCTCCAGTGTGGCGTCGTCGAGGCCGGTGATCTGCACCGACTTGCCCTTGCTGGCGTACTTCTGCCGGATCGAGTCCAGGCTCGCCACGCTCGATGCGTCCCAGATGTCGGCGTCGCTGAGGTCGATGACGACGCTGTTCGGGTCGTCCACGTAGTCGAACCGGTGCACCAGGTCGTTGCTCGACGCGAAGAACAGCTCGCCACGCACCCGGTAGGTCCGGATAGCGTGGTCGGCCTTGTGCGCGGGATGAACCGCATCAGCTTGGCGACGCCGATGGCGCCCAGCAGGATCTGGATGGCGCCTGCCAGGATGATGGTGGCGATGAGGTAGTCCAGCCCGTGCCGGCGCGCGACCGGGGCGACCACCAGAGCCACCGAAGCGGTGGCGGCCGAGATCATGGCCGGCCTGCCGCCGAAGACGGCGATGCTGACGGCCATCGTCACCGATGCGAACAACCCGACGCGCGGGTCGACCCCGGCGATGATCGAGAACGAGATCGCCTCCGGGATCAGCGCCAGCGCGACCACCAGGCCGGCCAGCGCTTCGGTGCGCAGCCGTGCGGGGGTGGGCAGGCGGGCGGGTCTGCTCAGGCTGATGCTCACCGCGGGTCTCCTTCGGTGCGGGGGTCGGCGCGGGGCGCCGCCGAGTCAGTGCGTGCCGAGCGTCGGGCCGTGCCCGAGGAATTCGAGGATGGCGGCGCGCCGGCGCTGGAACGGCTCGCCGAATTGGGCCTCGGGCGACCGCGGCCGGTCGATGGTGATGACGTCGGCCACGGTGGCGGGCCGGTGGCTCAGCAGCACGACGCGGTCGGCCAGCAGCAGCGCTTCGTCGACGTCGTGGGTGACGAACAGGATCGTCATCTTCTGCGCCTCCCACACCGATACCAGCAGCTTCTGCATGTCGAGGCGGGTTTGGGCGTCCAGCGCCCCGAATGGCTCGTCCATCAGCATCACCCGCGGCTCGCACGCCAGGGTGCGGGCGAGCTGCACCCGCTGCCGCATGCCGCCGGAGAGGTGCCCCGGCAGGTGGTCGAGGTAGTCGCCCAGGCCCACCTGCTCGAGCCGGGCCGCGGCCTGGCGCCTGAGTTCCTTGCCGCGCAGGCCGCGCAGCTTCAGCGGGTACTGGACGTTCTTGCGCGCGGTGCGCCACGGGAAGAGCGCGTCCTCCTGAAAGACCATGGCGCAGTGGGCGTCGTTGCCGGTGACGGCCGCGCCGTCGACGGTGGCGGTGCCGCCCATGGGCTGCAGGAGACCGGCCAGGGCGCGCAGGATGGTCGACTTCCCGCAACCCGACGGGCCCAGGAAGACCACGATCTCGCCGGGCTCGACGGTCAGGGAAACCTGGGCGGCGGTGACGCCGTTGAACCCGAGCCGCAGGTTGTCGAGGGTGACCGCGGCGCCGATGCTCATCGCCCGGTCCTGGGCAGCCAGCGGTTGACGCGGCGTCCGAGGCGCTCGACGAGCCACGCGGTGGCCAGGCCCAGGGCGCCGATCGAAATCATCCCGACGACCACCCCGGGGTAGTCGAGCAGGCCGTACGACTGCCACGTGTAGTAGCCGATGCCGAACTGCCCGGAGATCATTTCGGCGCTGACCACGCAGATCCACGCGACGCCCATCGCGACCGAGAGGCCGGCGAAGATGCCCGGCAGCGCGCCCGGCAGGACGACATGCCAGAGCACCGACAACCGGCCCGCACCCATCGTCCGGGCGGCGTCCTCCCACACCTTCGGGAGCGAGTCCATCGCATGGATGGTGCTGACCAGCACGGGGAAGATGGCGGCGAAGAAGGTGATGAACACGATGCCCTGCTCACTCGACGGGAACAGCAGGATCGTCAGCGGAACCAGGGCGATCGCGGGGATGGGCCGGACGATCTCGACGAAGGGCCGCAGCGTCATTCGCGCGATCGACGATCGCCCGATCAGGACGCCAAGGGCGATGCCGGCGACCGCCGCGAGCCCGAAGCCGAACAGGATGCGCTGCAGGCTGGCGAGCAGGTCGTCGTAGTAGCCGCCCGACGTCACCCGGGCGAGCAGGGCGTGCAGCACGCCGGCCGGCGTCGGCATGCGGTTGAACCTCAGCCACGCCACCACGTTGTGGTCGGTCAGCACCTGCCACAACGCGACGAACACCGCGACGGGCACCAGTGGCAGGACGATCGCCGCGGCGCGGTGGCGGGCGGACGCCGACGCCAGCGGCCCCCGGGGGTGCCGCCGCCGCGAGTCCGTGGTGGCGGCGGGGCGGCTGGGCCGGACTCTCAGGTTGCCCAGGGTGAGGGTATTGGTCATCGAGTTTCCTTTGTTAGGCGGGGATTTCGCGTCAACCGGATGATCGCGACAGCGACACCGCTGCGGCGTAGGAGATCGGCGTCGTCTGCGGCTGTTGCCCGCGGTAGGTGTTCGCGGCGTCCTGGGTGGCGAAGGGTTTGTACCGCCGGGTGGGGGGCGCCGCCGGGTCGGCGAGCCAGGTGGCGTGGTCGGCGAAAAGCCGCGTGCCCGTGACGGTGTCGGGGGTGTACGCGGCCCGCACCTTCGCGGTGGCAGCGGCGACGTGGCGCAGCAGGCAGGTCGGGGTCGCGGCGACCTCGGTCCGGTCGGCACCGGAGAGCCACAGCTCCGAGGCCTGGGTGGCGTCGCCGACCGGCAGCCCGCACAGCCCGTCGCCCCCGGTGAGCCGGTCGGGATTGGTCAGGTCGTTGCGGCGCCGCTCGTAGTCGGCCCCGAACAGCCGCCGGACGTACGTGTCGTTGACGAAGGCGCCAACGTCGAACGAGCGCGCGACCGACCCCCGTTGCATGAGGAATCCCTTGATCTGTTGCAGGGCGTCGACGAATTGCCGCTTGGGCGTCATGTCGAACGACACCAGGCCGTTGGGGCCGTTGTACAGGTAGACGACCTCGGGTTCGATGCCGGTGAGCTTGCCGACGCGCAGCGCGGCCGGAAGCGGGTTGGCGAGAAGGTAATTCGTCGTCGCCGACATCGCCGTCATGAAGGCGGCCAGCACGTCGGGGTTGCGGTCGGCGAACTGCTTGCGCACCACCACGCCGTGGAAGGTGGGCACGTTGTTGTCGCCGCCGTCGTACAGCAGGCGGCCCTGGTTGCGAAAGATCACCAACTGCGGCCACGGCACGAACTGGCCCAGGGCGTCGACCTGGTGGCCGTCGATCGACGACGCCCCGACGGCCGGGTCCTGGTTGACGATGTGCACGGCGCCCGGGGCCACCCCGGACCGCTTGAGGGCGGTCGAGAGCATGCCGTCGCCGGCGGAGCCGAGGCTGGTCGAGACCCGCTTGCCGACCAGATCGGTGAGCCTGGTCGCCGGGGACGTCGCCGGCACCACGACCTGGTTGAGGGAACCCCGCAGGCTGTAGCCGGTGACGGCGACCATTTCGGTCTCGGCGTCGGCGTACTTCTTCGTCTTCGACCCGTTGGTCAGCAGGGGGTAGTCGCCCATGGATCCGATGTCGACGTGGGAGGCGATCATCTGCGCGGTGAGCGGTGCGCCGGACGCGAAGTCCTGCCACACCACGCGATACTTCTTGCCGGTGCTGGCGCCGAGCGCCTTGAGCGCGTTCTCGAAGTCGCCGCGATCGCGCATCAGCGTTCCGGCGTTGACGGTGTTGATGGTCTTGGACTGGTACCCGACGTTGATCACGTCGGTCGGTTCGCCGAGCGCGCCGCAGCCCGTCAGCGACGAGGCCGCCAGCACGGCGCCGGCGGCGATGATGGCCATCGAACGACGTTTGCGGGACACGTGAACAGACTCCGAGGAATCTGTTACCTGCCGATCAATGAAGGTTGCCTGCCAGTTACGCCATTCCCATCGGCGGATTTTCGCAGGTCAGTGCGGGTGCGCGCCGAGATCCGGAGCGGCGATTCCGGCCGCGTGGATGACGCGGAAGTTACGCCACCGGGCCTTCGCTAGCGATGGCGATCGGAACCGGGGAATGTGGCCGGTGTGGAAGGACCGTGCCTGACCGAGCCCGATTACCGGTTCACGCTGGCCAACGAGCGGACTTTCCTCGCCTGGCAGCGCACCGCCCTCGGCTTGCTGGCCGCCGCGATTGCGGTGGCGCAGTTCATGCCGCCCGTCGCCGTGCCGGGACTGCGGCACATCGCGGCCGGCGCGATCGGTGTGCTGGCGATGGCGACGTCGGCCGCCGGCTGGTCGCGCTGGCGCCAGGTCGACGACGCGATGCGCCGCGGTCGTCCGCTGCCGCGGCCGGCCGGCCCGGGCATGCTGGCCGCCGGCCTGCTTTCCCTCGGTGGCCTGCTCGTCGGCCTCGCGCTCGCCGCGACCGCCGCCGGCTGATGGTGCCCGACACCGGCCTGCAGTCGGAGCGCACCGTGCTGTCGTGGCGGCGCACGTCGATTGCTTTGGCGGGCAACGGGATACTGGTCATGCTGAAGGATCCGCTGGTGCAGGACAGCAGCGCGGGACAGCTCGCGCTGGTGGGCCTCGTCGCGGCCGCCGCGGCGCTGTTCTGCCTCGTCGGCCGGACCCGCCAGCGCACGCTCCGTACCCGCCCGCCGCGGACCGCGCCGGCGGCGGTGGCGGTGGCCGGTGCCGCCATGCTGGCACTCACCGCCGCGGCGGCGGCCTACCTGGTGCTGCCGCTGCTCTGACCGACCGCCTCCGCACGGGCGTAGAAAAGTGATAGCATTTTTTATCACAATTCTGCAGGAGGTCGATGCCATGGACAGCTCCGAAACTTCCGGTATCCGCCAGCGCCCGGCCGGCGCCGTCACCGGCTGGCTCGGCGTGCTGGCGCTGGCCGCGAGCGTCGGCGGAATCATCCTGGCGGCCAACGAGATGCCCGCGCTGCTGTGGCTTCCGGTCGTGGCCCTCGTCCTGGTGGCCACCTCGCTGGTGATCGTCGCGCCGGGGCAGAGCGCGGTGATCCAGTTCTTCGGCAACTACATCGGCACCGTGAGTCGTCCGGGGTTCTGGTGGGTGGTGCCACTGACCGTGCGCCGCGCGGTCAGCCTGCGGGTGCGCAACTTCGAGACCGCGCGCCTGAAGGTCAACGATGCCGACGGAAGCCCCGTGGAGATCGCCGCGATCGTGGTCTGGCGGGTCGCCGACACGGCCAAGGCCACCTACGCGGTCGACCACTACCAGGGCTTCGTGTCCGCGCAGGCCGAATCGGCGTTGCGGCTGGTCGCCACCAGCCACCCCTACGACGACCCCGCCGGTGCCGGCACCTCGCTGCGCGGCTCCACCGACCGGGTGGTCGCCGACCTGGCCGACGAGCTGGCGCGGCGCGTCGAGATCGCCGGGGTGCAGATCGTCGAGGTCCGCATCTCCCACCTGGCCTACGCCCAAGAGATCGCGCAGGCGATGCTGCGCCGCCAGCAGGCGGGCGCCGTCGTCGCCGCCCGCACCCGCATCGTGGAGGGCGCGGTCGGCATGGTGAAGCTGGCGCTGGAGCAGCTCGCCGACACCGGCATGGTGACCCTCGACGAGGAACGCACGGCGAGCATGGTCAGCAACCTCATGGTGGTGCTCTGCGCGGACCAACCGCCCTCGCCCGTGGTCAACACCGGCACGCTGTACACGTGAGCGACCGCCGACAGGTCCTGCTCCGGATCGACCCCGCCGTCCACGAGGCGCTGAGCCGCTGGGCCAACGACGAATTCCGCAGCCTCAACGGGCAGATCGAAATGATCCTGCGCCGGGCGCTCGACGACGCCGGCCGGATGCCGAAACACGTGGCGCCGCCGCCCAAGCGGGGCCGGCCCCGAACCACGAACGCCCCGGCGGAGTGATTTCCGGCGGAGCGTTCGCGGTGGTGACGTCAGGAAGCGCGTTGGCGCGGAACGTAATCGATGGGCGCGCCGGACGGGATGAGGTCCTCGGTCTCGACGCTCTCCTCGAACTGCCGGATCAGCCGGCGGGCGTGCTGCATCACCCACCACCGCACGAAGGTCTGGTTGACGGCCTCGCGTTCCTTCGGGTCCTCGAGCAGGTTGATGATGCGGGCGAAGCCCAGCGGGATCTCCGGGTCGTGGAAATGCTGCTGGCGCTTGAAGCTGATCTTGAACTGCGACCACTTGACGGCGTGGAGTTCCTCGTTCAGCCAGACCATGCAGCCCTCACGGCTGGATTCCTCGGCGCCCGAGAAGAATTCGTGCTGATCGATGCCGTCGATGATCCGGTCGGTGGGCGGGTTGCAGCCGGCCCACCGCAGCAGGGTCGGGAACATGTCGGTGACATGCACCATCTCGTTGCTCTCGCGCACCGGCACCTGGCCGGGGTAGCGGATCAGGCAGGGCGTGCGGATGCCGCCCTCGGCCGAGCTGAAGTAGGAGCCGTCGAAGAAGCCGGCGGTGCCGCGGCCGAGCAGGTGGTCCTCCGGGCCGTTGTCGCCGGCGAACACCACCACGGTGTTGTCGTCGATGCCCAGTTCCTTGAGCGCGTCGAGGATGCTGCCGAAATCGTGGTCGAGCATCAGCAGGGAGTCGCCCCATTCGCCATTGGTGCTCTGACCCTTGAACTCTTCGCGGACCACCATCGGGAAGTGCATGAGCGAGTGGTTGTGGTAGAGGTAGAACGGCTTGCCCGCCTCGACGCTGCGCTTCATGAATGCCTTTGCCCGGCGGTCGTATTCGCCGTCGACCTCGCCCTTGAGCTTGACCGTGAGCTGCTGGTCGGTGGTGCGGACACCGTCCTGCTTGGTGCCCTCGTACATGTACGAGTAGCCGTCCCGCTCACCGTCGTACCAGGGGTCGTCGGGCCACAGGCACTCGTCGTACGTCCGTGCCGGGCCGTACCATTCGTCGAATCCGTGGTCGGTGGGCCAGCGGCCGTCCTCGGCGCCGATGTGCCACTTGCCGTAGCAGGCGGTGGCGTAGCCGGCCTCGGAGAGGATGTCGGCGATGGTGCGCTCCCAGGCGACGATGCCGCCGTCGTTGCCGCCGAGGGCGATGGTGTGGTTTCCGGAGCGGATCGGGTAGCGCCCGGTCATCAGCGCCGAACGGGTCGGCGTGCACTGCGGCTCGACGACGAAGTGGGAGAGCTTGAGCGCCTCGGTGGCGAACTCGTCGATGCGCTTGGTGTCGGCCCCGCGCAGGATGCCGCCGCCGTAGCAGCCGAGCTCGCCCAGGCCGAGGTTGTCGACGTGAAAGTAGACGATGTTGGGTCGTTCGGGCATGACGGTATTACCTCGCAATCGATGTCGTTCGGTTCGGGGTTCGGTGAGGGTGGTGACTGCGGCCAGGCTTACGGTGGCTGGTCGCGGGTACCGCGGGGTGTGGTGGTGACCAGGGAGCAGCGGTCCCCGCGGTAGCGAACTGTTTCCAGGTCGAAGGGCGTCCCGTCCTCGAGGTGCGTGAGCCGGTGCAGCAGCAACAGCGGGGCTCCGGGCCGGACACGCAACAGCTCCGAGGTGGTGGCGTCGGCCAGCACGGACTCCACGGTGATCTCCGCCCAGCCCAGGCGGACGCCGAGTTTGGTCTCGATGATGGTGAAGACGTCGTCGGAGTCGAAGTTGGCGTCGAGGGGGACCGCGCCGGCGCGCAGCGACGTGGTGTCCAACGACAACGGCACCCCGCCCACCGAGCGCAGCCGTTCGATGAACAGGATCGGCGCGTTCTCCGGCAGTTGCAGCTTGGCGGCCACGAACGGCGTGGCGGTCGATTCGCGCACGGACAGCACCCGGTTCTCCACCGGAATGCGGTGGCCCGCCAGGGATTCGGCGAGGCCCTCCAACCGGTCCAGGTGCTGGCGGAGCTTGGCGCCCGTCACGAACGTGCCGGACCCCTGGACGCGCGTGATGAGCCCCTCGGCGCGCAGCAGCTTCAGCGCTTCGCGAATGGCGTTGCGGCTCACGCCCAATTCGGTGGCCAGCGCCGACTCCGACGGCAGGGCCGGGCGCGCCGCCGCCAGCCCGCCGAACGCTCCCTCGAGGATCTGGCCGCGCAGGACGTCGCGGACCCAGCGGGCCGCGTCGGCCCGGGTGCCGGCGTACTCCCGGGTCTGCGGACGCGGGAAGTCCTTCGGGGGGATGTGGGGCCGACTGGGCATGGCACCACTGTGCCAGCTGGAGGCGGTGGTGGCGGTACGCCGAATGTTACGCCACCCCGCCTCGTGTTAACGGCTAGGCCAGCGGGTTCGACGCGGCGTTAACGCGGGCGCTGCGCCACCGGCGCGGCGCTAGGCCGCGCAGCGGAATCCGATGTGGGAGGTCGCGCTGTCCTGTGACTGCGACGACCGCGCGGCGGCCCGATACCGGTGGCAGTACTCCGGGGCGCACAGGTGGGAGCCGCCCTTGAGCGTCTGCATGACCGCCGGGTCGCCCGTGTCCGGCGGCGGGCAGCACGTGTTGGCCGGGCCGTCGGGCCGGTGCCGGACCTGATACCGCGTGACGGTCCACTCCCAGACGTTGCCGATCATGTCGAAGAGGCCGAACCCGTTGGGGGGGAACGATTCCACCGGCGACGTGCCGACCCAGCCGAGGGCACCGGTGTTGCGGTAGGGGAAGTTCCCCTGCCACGTGTTCGCCATCAGCTGCCCGTCCGGGGCGACCGTGTCGCCCCACGGGTAGACCGTCGTCGTTCCGGCCCGGGCCGCGTATTCCCATTCGGCCTCGGTCGGCAGCCGACGGCCGGCCCACCGGGCGTACGCCGACGCGTCGGGATAGGCGACCTGCACCACGGGGTGGTCGGGGCGGTCGTCGATCGACGAATCGGGCCCGAACGGGCGCCGCCAGTGCGCGCCGGGAACCCACGTCCACCACTGCCGCCAGTCCCGCAGGTCCACCGGACCGGACGTGGGGCGAAACACCAGCGCGCCCGGCGCGCAGTCGTTCGGGTCGATGCCCGGGTACTGCGCCGGGTCCAGGGCTCGTTCGGCGACCGTGACGTAGCCGGTGGCCGCCACGAATTCGGCGAACTGGGCGTTGGTGACGGGGTGGCGTTCGATCGCCAAGGGCCCCACGGACTCCGTGTGGACCGGCATCTCCTCGGGATAGAACGACGCCGACCCCATCTGGTATGAGCCGCCCGGCAGGTCTACCAATTCTGTGAGCACGACGCCAGGCTAACCGGCCCGGTGCCCGGGCGCACCGAGCGGCGAACGAGCCGGGTCTAGCCGAGGCTGGTCGCGCTGAACGTGTCGCACTTGTTCGGGTCGCCGGTCTGGTAGCCGACGGTGAACCAATGCTGCCGCTGCGCCGACGAGCCGTGCGTCCACGACTCGGGATTGACGCGCCCGGTCGACTCCTTCTGGATGCGGTCGTCGCCCACCGAGGCCGCGGCCGACAGCGCGTCGGCAATGTCCTTGTCGCTCAACGGTTCCAGATAGGGCACGCCGGTGCTCTCCTGCTTGACGGTCGAGGCGTAATGCGCCCAGATGCCGGCATAGCAGTCGGCCTGCAGCTCGGTGCGCACCCCGTTGCCGCCGGCGCCCTGCGCGCCCTGCTGCGAACGGCCGAGGACGCCCCGCAGCTGCTGGACGTGGTGGCCGTACTCGTGGGCGACGACGTACTCCTGCGCGAACGGTCCACCGCTGGAACCGAATTTGTCGACCAGCTCCTGGAAGAAGTCGGTGTCGAAGTACGCCGTCTGGTCCACCGGGCAGTAGAACGGCCCCACGGCGGTGGTGGCCGGCCCGCAGCCGGTGTCGACGGATCCGGTGAACAACCGCATGTGCGGGCGGGTGTAGGTCTTGGGCATCAGCTGGTGCCACACCGCGTCGACGGAGTTGCCCGTGGCCACCACCCGGCACTGCACGTACTTGTTGGCGTCGGCGCCGGTCTTGCACACGCCGAGGTCGAACCCGGGCGCCACGTCGCCGCTGGTGTCGATCGGTTGCTGGCTGACGATCCCGCCGGGATCGACGCCGAAGAACAACGCCAGGAAGATGATCAGCAGCCCGCCGGCGCCGCCCCCGAGGGCCATCCGCATCCCGCGGCCGCCGGAGCTCGACGCGGTGCTGGTGTCGATCTGCATTCCGTCGTTGAACATCGCACCAATCTATCCGGGCCCGTCGCTGGCCGCGGCTAATAGCGGCACCAGGACGTCGCTGATCGGGGTCGCCAGCCCGTGGGCGCGGCCCTTGCGGGCGATCACGCCGTTGCGGATGTCCCACTCCATCGGCCGGCGGTGTTCGCGGTCGGCCAGGATCGACGTCCCCATGTCCTCCGGGGCCCGGCGGAAGAGCCCGACCACCTCGTCGACCACCGCGTCATCGAGGCGGGCGCCCTCGGCCCGCGCGACGGCCAGGCACTCGACGACATAGGGGCGCGCCAGCGCGGCCACGTCGTCGCGGCGGAACATCCCCGACCGCCGGCCGGCGAGCGCCATGAAGCCGGCCAGCGCGTTGGTCAGCAGCTTGCGCCAGGCCGCGGTGACGATGTCCGGGTCGCAGTCCACGCGGCAGCCGGCGTCACGCAGCAGATCGGCGACCGCCTGCGCGGACGGGCCGCTCGGCAGCACCAGCGCCGCCTCGGTGCGCAGCCTGATCCAGCCCTCGGGCTGGGCTTCGGCGGAGTACCACACGATGCCGGGAATCACCGGCGAGGACGGGCAGTGCGGGCGCACCTGCTCGACCTGCTCCACGCCGTTCTGCAGCACGACGACGATGGTCTGCTCGTCGCACAGGCGGGCCAGCCAGGGCCCGGCGTCGGCGTTCTGGGTGGCCTTGACGGCGAGCACCACGACGTCGACCGGGCCGGACACGTCGGCGGGGTCGACGAGGACCGGGCCGGGCACCACGATCGGGTCCTCGCCGTCGGGGCGCAGTTCGATGGCGTCGCGCGGGGTGCGGCCGCAGACCAGCACGGGGTGCCCGGCCCGGTGTAGCAGCGCGGCGACCGTCGTGCCGACGGCGCCCGGACCCACGAGTGCGATGTTGGTGACGATAGGAGCGAAATTACCTGCCTCTACACTGGGCACTCGTTCCAACCGGGTGAAAGGGAGTTTCGTGCTGCGCAGCCACGGGGCCGGGTCGCTCCGCAAGAGCGACGCCGGCCAGCAGGTCACGTTGGCCGGTTGGGTGGCCCGCCGCCGCGACCACGGCGGCGTCATCTTCATCGACCTGCGGGACGCCTCGGGCGTCGCCCAGGTCGTGTTCCGCGCGTCCTTGGAGAAAGGCCAGGCGCTCGACCAGGCGCACCGCCTTCGGGCCGAGTTCTGCATCGCCGTCACCGGTGTCGTCGAGACCCGCCCCGAAGGCAACGCCAACCCGGAGATCGCCACCGGCGACATCGAGGTCAACGCCACCTCGCTGACCGTGCTCGGGGACAGCGCGCCGCTGCCGTTCCAGCTGGACGAGCCCGCCGGGGAGGAGCTGCGGCTCAAGTACCGCTACCTGGACCTGCGCCGGGGCGCCCCGGCCGCGGCGATTCGGTTGCGCTCCAACGTCAACGCGGCCGCGCGTTCGGTGCTGGCCGGCCACGACTTCGTCGAGATCGAGACGCCGACGATCACCCGCTCGACGCCGGAGGGGGCGCGTGACTTCCTGGTGCCCGCCCGGCTGCACCCCGGCTCGTTCTACGCCCTGCCGCAGAGCCCGCAGCTGTTCAAGCAGCTGCTGATGGTCGCCGGGATGGAGCGGTACTACCAAATCGCCCGGTGCTACCGCGACGAGGACTTCCGCGCCGACCGGCAGCCGGAGTTCACCCAGCTCGACATGGAGATGAGCTTCGTCGACGCCGAGGACATCATCGCGATCTCCGAGGAGATCCTGACCGCGCTGTGGGCCTTGATCGGCTACCGCGTTCCGACGCCCATCCCGCGGATCACCTATGCCGACGCGATGCGGCGGTTCGGCTCGGACAAGCCCGACATGCGGTTCGGGCTCGAGCTCGTCGAGTGCACGGAGTTCTTCAAAGACACCACTTTTCGGGTTTTCCAGGCCCCGTACGTCGGGGCCGTCGTGATGCCCGGCGGGGCGTCGCAGCCCCGGCGCGCCCTGGACGGCTGGCAGGAGTGGGCCAAGCAGCGCGGGCACCGGGGACTGGCCTACGTGCTGGTCGGCGACGAGTCCTCTGGGGGCACGCTCGGCGGCCCGGTGGCCAAGAACCTGACCGATGCCGAGCGCGACGGCCTGGCCGCGCACGTCGGCGCCGAGCCGGGGGACTGCATCTTCTTCTCGGCCGGCCCGCCGAAGTCGTCGCGGGCGCTGCTCGGGGCGGCCCGCAACGAGATCGCCAACCGGCTGGGGCTGATCGACCCCGCCGCGTGGGCGTTCGTGTGGGTGGTCGACCCGCCGTTGTTCGAGCCCGCCGAGGAGGCGACCGCCGCCGGCGACGTGGCCGTCGGCGCGGGGGCGTGGACTGCCGTGCATCACGCGTTCACCTCGCCCAAGCCGCAGTACGAGAACTCGGTCGACACCGATCCCGGCGCGGTGCTCGCCGACGCCTACGACATCGTCTGCAACGGCAACGAGATCGGCGGCGGCTCGATCCGTATCCACCGCCGCGACGTTCAGGAGCGGGTGTTCGCCGTGATGGGCCTGGACCGGGCCGAGGCCGAGGAGAAGTTTGGCTTCCTCTTGGAGGCGTTCACGTTTGGCGCCCCGCCGCACGGGGGCATTGCCTTCGGCTGGGACCGGATCAACGCGCTGCTCTCCGGCGTCGACTCCATTCGCGACGTGATCGCGTTCCCCAAGACCGGCGGCGGCGTCGACCCGCTGACCAACGCGCCCGCGCCCATCACCGCCCAGCAGCGCAAGGAATCCGGAATAGACGCCAAACTGAAGCCCAGCTAACGCCGCTGAACTGCAAAAACATCGCGATCACGTGCTCTCGGTACGCAGTTGGTACGCAGTCGTGTTCATCCGCTTCGCGATCACCTTGCTAATGGCGGTGCGGGTGGACTCGCCGGCGTCTGGCCACAGGTGCCCATAGGTGTCGAGCGTGGTGGTGGCGCTCGCGTGGCGCATCCGAGCCTGCACCGTCTTTATGTCGGCGCCTGATGAGATCAGCAGCGACGCCAGGTAATGCCGCAGATCATGGAAGCTGAAGGTGTCCGGCAGGCCCTCGATCTTGTCGCGAGCGTTACGAATGGCCTTCTCGAGCACCCAGATGCTGCATCGGTCGGTGCCGGGGCCCGCGGTGACCATCATCTCGGATGGGTGCTTCTGCACCGACGCCGACAGCAGCAGCGCCAGGTCTTGCGGAATCGGTATCGGCTGACTGCTGCCCTCAGTCTTCAGTGGCACCCAACGCGCGGGACCACCCGCTGTTCGTCCACTGCTGTTTCGGGTGCACTACGCCGCGGATGAAATCAACGTCGGCGGTCCGAAGCCCGGACACTCGGCCTGGCGGCCCGCATCTATACCGCCATGCCGACCGAGCGAGCTGGACTGGCCGACCAGGTCATCGCCTGCGCCGTCGCGCTCGGTGGCACGGTGCGTGCGACAAAACCCGCCCAGGTGTCCACACATATGAGCGGCTAAAGTGCTACGCCGCGGTAGGCTCGCCTGCCGATGACGTCGCTCGCAGAGGTCCTCAAGTACGTCGGCACCACGGCCGCCGGTGGCTTGATCACGTATGGGCTCACGTGGCTGCGTGAACACCGGCGCAGCCTCGACGCTTACCGGGCACCTCAGCGGCAAGCCATAGGCGAAATTCTCGCGGCCAATTTCGAGTTCATGGCCCGCGAGCTCGATTACCGAAATGCCATCGCCGAGCTGGCCGAAAGAGCCACTCAGCCGCAGTCTGTTATCGAGCAGGGCGGCGGTGAGTCAATGGCGGCCGCCAAGGCGGCGGGCAGCGCCGGGCACGCCCTCGACAAGGCGCTTGCAGTCGGCACACTGACCATCGTCGAGCCGCCATGCTGGGAAGCCCTGGGTGCGGCCTACGTTGAGTTCGACCGTTTCCGTAAGTTGAAGGCCGAGGCACCCCTCATGCAGAACGCCGAGGACGTAACGAGCTATCTCACGACCCTGGAGGATCAGGCTGCAAAGGTCAACTCGGCCGTGAGCGCGCTTGTGCGATCGGCGATTAACCGGCTGTCTCCTGCCGAGGCACTGACCAACCGCTGGGGGCGCCGCAGCGCCCGGCGCCGGCTCGGACGGCGGTACCAGCAACCGCCACAGACCGATACGCCGCAACCGCACTACTGACAGCATGGGTCAAATTGCCGAGCGAGGTGTCCACACAGGTGAGTGGCTAACGCGCGACATCAAAGGCCATGTGCGGTCGCCGATATTGCCCTTCCCCTCGGCGTAACTTCGATGACGTGGACAGCCGTGACGACGCCGAGACGACCAGTTACCAGACCCCATTCGGTCGGATGATGGACGCCCGGAATGCGCACCTCGAGTCGCTGCCGGGCAGGATTTATCGCGACTGGTTTGAGCAGCTCAACCGTGCATCGATGGTGTTCGGCGGTAATAGCGTTGAACTCGAGAAGCACTTCACCCAGTTCGTCGGATCACAGATGTTCGTCAACGAATTGCCCGACGACTTCGGTACTGAGGCCGCCCGGCTGCTGCATAACTACCTCGCCGCCCTTGCGACACTCCGCGACGTCATGCGCGGTGTCCATCGTCGGGTGTGGCCGGAGCGGTATGCGCCGGACACTGACGACAAGCGCACGAAGTGGGAGGTGGAGGTGTGGACGCCGAAGATTAGTGAACTATTGAGCGACGAGCCCACCACGTTCCTGGTCGATCTGCGGAACTACTCACTGCACTACGCCATTCCAGTCACTTCCGTGGCCACCAACTGGTCCTCCGCAGGCCCTGGTAGTTCGATGGCCACAACCAACACCATCTCTCTTGACCGCGCCGAGCTGCTCAAGTGGGACGGCTGGCGGTCAAAAGGCCGGGTATACATCAAATTACAGCCCAATGACAGCGTCGACGTAATGACGCCGATCGCCACCTACTCGACGCGCGTGCGTGAATTTTTTGGGTGGTTCTGGCAGCAGATCGAGGACTCGGCGCGCGTCGACATTCACGAATATCGCGACAAGGCCATGGAATTCGGCCTCTACTTGCAGGTCGATTCGACATTGACGCAATTTGGCCCAGACGGCCGCAGCGTGCTGCGGCCAAGATTGGCCGCGGCGCGGCTGGAACGGGCGGCGTTTGGCACGCGCGGCTGGCGGCTCATAGCCCTGGACGAGAACGGGGAATGGCTAGTTGGCGAGCGCGACCCTGACTGGCCGCCACTGCCCCCGGGCCCGCGGTGACGCCGAGCTACTCGCCGCTCATGGCGGCCGTCTCGGCCGCCCGTAACTCGTCGTCGACCGCTGTGCACCGCTCGATCGTGGGCCGCCCACACAGGCGAGCGGGTGACGCGCTACGACACGCGAGGCGGCGAGCACGCAAGTTCTCGCTCCCCGTCGCATCGCGCGTCCTACGATTCCCCGCGTGACAACGCCCAGCGATGACGACCAAACCGCAAACACCGAAGCCTCCGACACGCCACCCGAGCATCGGCCCATCTGGCCAGTGGCGCCGATCCACCAGGTACCCGACGGCAACCTCGCTGCAATAGCGGACGCCTCATACTTTCTGGGATTTCCAGTCACGCTGTACATGCCGTGGGGCATCGCATCGGGTCACACGGCGCCGTACAACGAGTACTACAAGCACCTGGCCGAGCGCGCCCGCGGCGGCGAACTAGCGCCCGGAATGCCCGAAGGCTCAGCCGAAGTCATTGACAATTTCGCTAAGAACAACTTCGACAGGTTCGCCGAAATCCCCTACTCGGACCGAACGACTTTCCAAGATGGCTTTGATCTGACGTCGTTCGTAAATCTGAAGGACGCGCTCTGCTGGATCGGCGGGTTTCCGCAGCCCTTCCGCCACGACTACCTGCGCTTGCGGCTAGCCGACATCACTGCATGGGCCTGGGGAAACCTGCGTCCCTAGAGTCGCCCAGGGCGTTCGAGGGCGTCGGCGGCGTTGAGCAGCGCGGCGGCGAGCCAGCGCGCACCGGCCGCGGTGAGGTCGACGTCGCGGCTCTCGGCCAGGAGCGTCACATTGCGTTCGACGTGGCCGTCGCCGAACTGCATGCCGCCGACCGCGACGACGACGCCGGACGCGTCGTGACGTGACCACGTCAGAAATCGGAACGCGTCCTCGAGGGCGACACACTCGGTGTCGCACCAGTCGCCGGCGACCGCGCCGGCTGGAATGGGTAGGTCGGGAATGTCAATTTCGGTCATGCTCTGCCCCCTGTTTGATGCTTGGATCGTGGTGTGAAGATTCGGCGGCCGCTGGACGCGCTTCGGGTGTGCGGGTACGCAGCGGGTACGCAACGCTATTTTTCAAAGTTTCCGGGGGCCAACAGTCTCAACGCTGTGACCAGGGCTTCCGTCGCGGGACCATCGCGGCTACGCGATACCAACGCCAGGTACGCAGTCCGGAATAGACGCCAAGCCCAAACAGGTTTGAGCAGGTACGACCGCCGGCGACGATGCAGAGCGGAAGCGATGAGGAGGAGCGGCGCCAATGACTGACAGACCGGACATCGGCGACGTAAAAGAGTTCAACAGCGCCCTCATCGAGGAATTCCGGGCGAACGGCGGGAAGGTCACGGGGCAGTTCGCAAGCGCGAACCTATTGCTGCTCACCACGACCGGCGCCCGGTCCGGGCAGGCGCGGGTGTCCCCGCTGGCCTACTTCCGCATCGACGGCAGGCTGATCATCATCGGCTCCTTCGCCGGCTCCCCCAAGGACCCGGCCTGGGTGCACAACCTGCGGGCCAACCCGCGGGCGCGGGTGGAGGTCGGCGCCGACACGGGTGTCCAGGCGCTAGACGTCGCCGCCCGCGAGCTTTCACCCGCCGAGCGGGAGGACATCCTGCCGAAGGTCGTCGCCGCGGCCCCGGTGGTCGCCGAGTACCAGGCCAACACGAGCCGGGTCATCCCGCTGTTCGAGCTGCAGCCGGCGGCGTAGGTGCCGTGAGAGCGGCGCGCGCGGGCCTCAGGCGGCTGCGCGGCGTGTGGTTCACGCTCGTGCAGACCTCGGTCGCCGCGGGTCTGTCCTGGTACGTCGCCCACGAGGCGTTCGGCCATCCGCAGCCGTTCTTCGCGCCCATCGCGGCCGCGGTCTCGCTGTCGATCAGCAACGTGCTGCGCGCACAGCGGGCCATCCAGATGATGATCGGCGTGACCGTGGGAATCGGGGTGGGCACCGCGGTCCAGGCGGTGCTCGGTCCCGGTTCGGTGGCCATCGGGGTGGCCGCGCTGCTGGCGCTGTCTGTGGCGGTCTTCATCGGTCACGGCTACATCGGTCAGGGGATGATGTTCGCCAACCAGACCGCCGTCTCCGCGATCCTGGTGCTGGCGCTCTACCGCAGCGGCGTCGGCTTCGAGCGCCTCTTCGACGCGCTGCTCGGGGGCGTCGTCGCGATCGTGTTCGCCGTGCTGCTGTTCCCGGCCGACCCGTTGCGGGTGCTTAGCGCCGCGCGCATCGGGGTCCTCGGCGTCCTGCACGGCGTCCTGACGCGCGCCTCGGACGTCGCCGCCGGACGGCGGGCCGCCCCGCCCGACTGGCCGCTGTCGGCCGTCGACCGGGTGCACGCCGAGCTCGGCGGGCTGGTGGAGGCGCGCACCACCGCCCGCCAGGTGGTGCGCATCGCGCCGCGACGGTGGGGTCTGCGCGACTCCGTCGAGGCCGCCGAAAGCCAGGCCGTACACGTGGCGCTGCTGGCCGGCTCGGTCCTGGAACTGGCGCGCGCCCTCGCGGTCGACGGCTGCCGCGACGGGTTCCCACCGCAGGTGCCCACCCTGCTGGTCGAGCTTGCCGCCGCGACCGCCCTCGTCGACCCGGACCCGGCGGGCGCGTCGGCGTACACCGCCGCCGCGCGCCACCACGCGCACCAGCTGCAGTCACAGGCCAGGGAGAGGACCGAGGTGGTGCTGGCCGACGTCGTCGTCGCCTGCGTCGACGACCTGCAGCGGGTGATCGAGCTGCGGCGGGTGCGCAAGGTGTGATGGCCTCACATCGAGTCGGCCAGAAACTCCTGCACCAGCTTCTTGGGCGCCTGCGTCAGCCAGGCCTCGGTGATCAGCTCCTCGAGCCCGCGCACCGACGCCTCGGCCAGCCGGACCAGGACCGCGGGGTAACCGTCGAAATGCGGGGTCGTGAAGTAGATGTCCGGCTCGTCGTCGATCAATGCGAACTTGACGCCCTCGTCGGACACCCGGACGCCCAGGATGTCGCCCTCGGGCGGCTCCACCCCGCTGCGCGTCAGCGCTTCGCGGTCCGACGGGCGCAGCGGCCGCTCCCACACCAGCAGCTTCTTGCCGACCCGCCAGTCATGCGGTGACGGCTCCGAGGTGAGTGCCAGCCCACCAACGATGCGAGCGACGTCGTCCCACGTGGCCACATGCTGATTGTGCTCCCGCAGGCGGCGCATGGCGGACAGTAGTAGAAATAGGTCGCCCCAGAAACGTCCAGGAGGTGCGCTTGTCCGGAGCCGGCCCGCAGCCGGATGAGGCCCCCGCCGCCCGCCACCGCGTCACCCACCGCACCGAGTACCGCTACTCCGACGTGGTGACCAGCTCCTACGGCCGCGGCTTCCTCACCCCGCGTGACTCGCTGCGCCAGCGCTGCATCGCCCACCGGCTGATCATCGACCCCGCACCCGCCGACAGCTCCACCAGCCGCGACGTGTACGGCAACATCAGCAACTACTTCCACGTCACCCAACCGCACCGTGCGCTGACGATCACCAGCGACTCGATCGTCGACGTCTACCCGCCGCCGCCCGAGCGGTACAGCAGCGGGCCGGCGACGCAGCCGTGGGAGGCGGCCCGGCCGGCCGGCGCCAGGGGAGCGCTCGCCGCCGAGTTCACCCTTGACCTCGACCCGCCGGAGATCACCGACGCGGTCCGCGACTATGCCGCGCCCAGTTTCCCGCCGGGGCGGCCACTGGTGGAGGTGCTGCGGGACCTCACGTCGAGGATCTTCGCCGATTTCACCTACCGCTCGGGGTCGACGACGATTTCCACTGGGGTCAACGAGGTTCTGGCGGCCCGCGAAGGGGTATGTCAAGACTTTGCGAGGCTGGCGATCGCCTGCCTCCGCGCCAACGGTCTTGCAGCCAGCTACGTCTCCGGGTATCTGGCGACTGACCCGCCCCCCGGAAAGGACCGCATGATCGGCATCGACGCCACCCACGCCTGGGCCGCGGTATGGACACCGCAGGAGCCCGGCCAGTTCGAGTGGCTTGGGCTCGATCCCACCAACGACCAGCTGGTTGACCAGCGCTACATCATTGTCGGGCGCGGCCGCGACTACGCGGACGTCCCGCCGCTGCGCGGCATCATCTACACCAACTCCGAACACAGCAAGATCGACGTCGCCGTCGACGTCGTGCCGTTCGAGGGGGAGTCCTTCGATGCGTGACTTCCACTGCCCCAACTGCGGCCAGCGCCTGACGTTCGAGAACTCGGAGTGCCTGTCGTGCGGCAGCGCGCTGGGCTTCTCCCTCGAGCAGATGGCGTTGCTGGTCATCGCCAAGGGCGACGAAGGCGAGCACGCGGGTGCGGTGCCCGCCGAGGAATACCAGCTGTGCGGCAATCTGTATTTGGCCGAATGCAACTGGCTGGTCCCCAAAAGCGACCGCGGGGGCCTGTGCGTGTCGTGCGCGCTCACGTGCGAGCGGCCCAACGACGCCGACACCGAGGGGCTGGCGGCCTTCGCCCGCGCCGAGGCGGCCAAGCGGCGGCTCATCGTGGAGCTGCACGAGCTGCGGCTGCCGATCATCGGGCGCGACCAGGACCCCGACTACGGCCTGGGTTTCCGGCTGCTGTCCAGCGCGCACGAGAAGGTGTTCACGGGGCACGAGAACGGCGTCATCACGCTCGATCTGGCCGAGGGCGACGACGTGCATCGCGAGCAGTTGCGCGTCGAGATGGAGGAGCCGTACCGGACGCTCCTGGGGCATTTCCGGCACGAGATCGGCCATTACTACTACTACCGGCTGATCGACCCGTCGGGCGACTACGTCGCCCGGTTCAACGAGCTGTTCGGCGATCCCGACGCCGACTACCAGGAGGCGCTGGACCGGCATTACCGCGACGGTGCGCCGGAGGGCTGGCAGGAGAACTTCGTGTCCTCCTACGCGACCATGCACGCCGCCGAGGACTGGGCCGAGACGTTCGCCCACTACCTGCACATCCGCGACACCCTGGACACCTGCGCGTGGTGTGGCCTGGCGCCGGCGACGGCGACGTTCGACCGGCCGCCGATGGGCCCCAGCGCGTTCCAGACGATCATCGACCTGTGGCTGCCGCTGTCGTGGTCGCTGAACATGGTGAACCGGTCGATGGGCCACGACGATCTCTACCCGTTCGTGCTGCCCGCGAAGGTGCTGGAGAAGATGCAGTTCATCCACACCGTGGTCGAGGAGGTGACCACGCAGGCGAGGGGGCCGGCGGCGATAGCGGGATAGCCGTTCGCTTTGGTGGCTTAGCCACCAGGCACACTATGGCGGTGTGCTTCTCGATGACGGCGGACGTGGTGATGGGCACCGCGCTGATCCCGGTCGCGGTCGCGACCCTGCGCGAAGTGCGGCATTGGCGGGAGCTGCCGTTCGCCCTGCTGCCCACCATTTTCGCGTTCCACCAGCTCATCGAAGCGCTGGTGTGGCCAAACGGCGTCGTCCCCGCCGGGCTGGCGCAGGTGGCGATGTACGCGTACATCTTCATCGCGTTGCCGTTGCTGCCGGCCTGGGTTCCGCCGGCGGTGCTGATGCTCGAACCGCGCGGCGCGCGACTGCGGATAGCACCGTTTGTGGTGCTCGGCGCCGTGGTGTCGGCCTACCTGGCCGTCGTCGTGCTCACCAGGCCGGTCGGGATGGCGAGGTGCGCCCACGCGCTGGAGTACCACACCGAGGTCAGCCATCCCTATGTGTGGGCGGCGCTGTACATCATCGCCGTCATCGGGCCGACGTTGCTGTCGGGCTACCGCTCGATCGTGGTGTTCGGGCTGGCGAACCTGGTGGGGCTGATCGCGGTGGCCGCTCTCTACTTCCGGGCGTTTGCCTCGCTGTGGTGCGCGTACGCCGCCATGCTGTCGTTCCTGGTGCTGGTGCACATGCGGCGCCGTCGGCGGCTGCCCGATCCGCATCGCTACGAAGGCGTTCCCATGGACGAGGCGGCGGCTGTCGAGATCGAGGCTAACGCGAAATAGTGCGAGGTGGACACCACGCTCACGTCGACCTCGATAAGCGAGATAGCGCGACCCAGCCCTAGACATCGACCGTCGCGACTTCGGCACCGGCCGATAGCCAGTGTTGACGAACGTGGTTCAGTTCGTCGGAGGGAGCCAGATAGCAACAGGCCGAACGCAGCGGGCGGGTCGGCCTCGTCGCGATAGTAACCGCGATAGAAGTCAACCCTTTCGACGAACCACGGAAAAACTTGCGGTTCGTCAACCAGAAGCTGATCCGCATCGACGACCTCGGTGAGGTAACCGCCGGCAGGTGGCTTTCCGAGAGCAGCATCGATCATGTTGTCCAAGTCGCGTATGAAGTCGTCAAAGGCCGCGTAATTGCGCCCGAACCACGGCGGGAAGTGCCAGACCGCGGCGAAGGCGTCGTAGAGGGTGTCGAGGTTGTGCAGCATGCGCCATCGACGGTGCGCACCTCGACTCCCGCCGGCGGGGTCAACGGCGACGGGGTAGCTGCTCGTACGCCCACTCACGGCTCATGAGCGGCGACCTGCAAAAGAAACTCCGCTAAATTCACTGTGCACCCGTCGCTATCGAATCTGTTGGAAGTGCCCGTACTGAGCGGCCGTATACCACGCTGAACCGTCACTCCCGGTGACGATGCGACGGACATCTTGGCGAGATCAAGCGTATGACCGGCCGCCGGCTCGATTCAACGGAATCCCTTGTGTCACTTTAGCTTCAGTGGTCACAATGCTGGCTGTCTTGTCGGTAGGTGTTCCTACGCTTTGAGGCATGGGTGTCAGCAGTCGTGAGGAGATCGTCGAGGCCATCGATGCACTCGACGACGAGGCTGACCGCTTGTGTGAGTTGTCTTTTGACGCATTGACCACCCCGGAGCGGCTGCGCGCCTTGGAGCGGGTGGAACGCGTGGCCCGCCGGCTGCGCACGCCTCAGCATGCGTTGATCAATCAGCTGTCCGCGCAGGCCAGTCCCGAAGAGCTGGGCGGTTCGCTGCGGGTGGGGCTGGCCGACCGGTTGCGCATCACCAAGGTCGAGGCCAGCCGGCGCATCGAAGAAGCCGCCGACCTCGGGGAGCGACGGGCGTTGACCGGTCAGCCGTTGGCGCCGCAATTGAGTGCGACCGCGGCCGGTCAACGCGCAGGGCTCATCGGTGAGGGGCACATCAAGGTGATACGTAGCTTTTTGGCCCATCTGCCGGATGTCATCGACGTGTTGACCCGCCAAGCCGCCGAGGCCGACCTGGCCGGCAAGGCCGCCGGGTATCGGCCCGACGAGTTGGCCGCCTACGCCAAGCGGCTGATGGATTGGTTGCACCCCGACGGAGACTTCAGCGACGCCGAACGCGCCCGCAAGCGCGGGATTACCCTGGGAGCCCAGGACTGCGACGGCATGTCGCGCCTGAGCGGCCTGGTCACCCCGGAGCTGCGTGCGGCGATCGAGGTCATGCTGGCTAAGCTGGCCGCGCCTGGGGCGTGCAACCCCGACGACCACGCCCCGATCGTGGACGCAACCCCGGATGCGGACGCGGTGTGCCGCGACACCCGATCGGCGGCCCAGCGCAATCACGACGCGTTTCTGGCCGGGCTGCGTGGCCTCTTAGCGTCGGGAGAGCTGGGTCAGCACAACGGGTTGCCGGTGTCGATCGTGGTGACCACCACGCTGCAGGACTTGGAGGCCGCCGCGGGTAAGGCGTTGACCGCCGGCGGCACCCTGGTGCCGATGTCGGATGTGATCCGCTGGGCCGGCCACGCTCACCACTATCTGGCGATCTTCGACCAGAGCAGGTCGTTGGCGCTGCATCACACCAAGCGGTTCGCTTCCCCCGGGCAACGAATCATGTTGTACGCCAAGGACCGTGGCTGCACCAAACCGGGCTGCGACGCCCCCGCCTACCACAGCCAGGTCCACCACATCAAAGGCTGGACCAAAACCGGCCGCACCGACATCGACGACCTCACCCTGGCCTGCGGCCCCGACAACCGCCTCGCTGAACAAGGCTGGACCACCCGCACCAACGCCCGTGGCGAAACTGAATGGATCCCGCCGCCACACCTCGATCGCGGCCAACCCCGCACCAATGCCTACCATCACCCCGAACGATTCCTTCGCGACACCGACGACGAACCCGTTTGACGCCGTGGTCCAGCCCTGATCGCCGCGATCCGTGGCGTACCGGTCTTGGCGTATCGGGCTCCGCGGGATCGTCCGAACACGGATGAGATTCGCTACCGGGGCGAAGGGAGGCGGAGCGGTGCCAATCGTGCAAGCCCGCTCAGCCCGGGGTCATGCATTTCCCGATTTGTCGAAGCTGGTCCATCACAACTTAGTAGCGTGGTTCGACGCTGTTCGGGGCCGAGGTCGGGTTCTTACTCGGTGCCGACGGTATCCACGAGTTGCCTCCTGAGCCATTCCTGGGAGCAGTCGAGCCACTCGCGGTAGTGGCGCATGGCGCAATGGTCGTCGTCGGGGTAGAGCAACAAGGTGGCGTCGGGGGCTTCGTTGGCGAGGTCGACGGTGTCTTGGGTGCTGAGGAGCGTGTCGTGGTCGCCATTGATAGCGAGCAGCGGAATCGTGATGTGCGGCAATCGATCACGAATCGTGAGCGCCGAGACCACTCGCAGCGTTGCCGGCTCGCGGCAGCCGAGGCCGGCGTCTGCATGCGCTCATCGAAGCGTTCAGCGAACCAATGCGTCAACGGGCCGGTGAACCCTGCTGGGACAACTACTTTCGCCTCATTGCCCAAAGCGCAAACTCCGGACATCCCATCCGGGCGCTTATCGCCGACGAATTCAACTCAATCGCCGGCGAGTTCATCCATGCACTGCACGACCTGTTCCCAGAGGCCGGGGACCCCGCCATCCACGACGCATATCTACATATGGTCGCCGCTACGCTGCACACCTACTCCAACAACTTGCGTCTCGACAGCCTCAGCCAAGGACGCATGCACGCCCGCGACATCACCGAGCGCCATCACGCGCTGCTGCGCTTTGTCGCCGGCGGCATCACCAGCCTCGCCACAAGCCAGTCAGGCTGACCTCGCCGCACCGCTTTGTCATCTCGGGTGATCCGGTCCACCGCGCTCGGCACCACCACTACGCCGGCATCACCCGGCGCTCGTCGGGACCCCACAGTGGTTGCATTCCGCCGGGCAGCGCCAGCTGCGTGGTGGTGATGGCCTCGGCGAGGTCGCGCAGCGCGGCGTGCACGGCGCCGAGCAGCTCCGCCAGCTCCGCCCGCCGCCCGTCGGCGACCGCTTCCAGCTCGCCGGGATGCGACCGGCGCAGCAGCGTGCCGATCTCGTCCACCAGCCGCTCCGGCCGCGACGACCCGGACGCGCCCGGTAGGTCCTTGAGGCGGGCGCGCAGCCGCTCCACCTGGAACAGCAGCGAGCGCGGGTTCTGCGCATCGAACAGCATCAGCTCGGTCACCGCGGCGACGCTCACGTTGCCGACGGTGCGGCGCCGGTAGATGACGGACGACTCGCACGCGACCAGAGTGGCCTCGATAACGGTCTGCTCGGCGGCCGCGCCGCGCACCGTGATCAGCGTGGACCTCAGCAGCGCGGTGAGCCACAGGGCCCGCTCAATCCGCTTGCCGATGTCCATCATCGTCCAGCCGACGTCGCGCACCATCGACTCGCCGGCCACCCCCGACAGCGTCAGCATCCCCGCCAGCGTCTGGGCCTGGGCATGGGCCAGCAGCTCGTCGGCCTCGGCGAGCGAGTCGGGCGGTTCGGCCCGCTGCGCGATCGCGCGCTCGATGCCGGCGAGCACCATCCACGTGTCGTTGGACAGCTGATCGCGCACCGCGCGCGCGGCCAGCGCCAGCCCCTCCACCGACTGGATCAGCGACCCCGGCCGCGCGGGGTCGACGGTCAGCGACCACAGCGTCGACGGGGCGACGGCGATCATCTCGGCGCCGTCGATGCCGCCGTCGAGGTCGGTGTCGGTGCCGGTGATGTCGGCCAGGGCCGCCAGGAGCACGGGCACACACTCGCTTTCCTCGGTGTGCTGGTGGTGCCGGTACACGTGGAAGCGGTCGCGGGCGACGATCAGCAGCCGGGCCATGTTCTCCGCGCGCTCGCCGTACCGCCCGATCCAGAACAGGTCGGACAGCACGCGCGGCGAGCTGACGCCCCAGGTGCCCGCCGCAGTCTTCGCCGGCGGCTCGGCCAGCGGCAGGCTCACGGTCTCGGTCCGCGCGCGCTCCGTCGGACGCACCCAGATATCCTTGGCAGCAACGGTTTTCAGCAGGTATGCGTCGGGGCCGGGCGCCAGCACGTAGCCGACGCCGCCGATCATCGGCGCATACCCGCTGCGCTGGGCGACGGTGAACAGCCGCATGCCGACACCGGCCGACGACAGCACGCCGGCGTGGTCGGTGGGCGCCGACGAGAACTGCGGCGGTTCCTGGCCGACCCACTGCCACGGCATCTTCTCGATCCGGGCGGCCAGATCGGCCAACTGCTGAGACGAAAGCGTGGGCCCCACATACGTTTTCCCGCCGACGGTGGATTTCACCAGCAGCGACGAGAGGTTCGTCAGCAGGTGGGAGCGCTCGGCGGCGATGCCGGCCCAGTACGTCGGAGCTGTCTGCAGCAGCGGCTCCCCGCCGAGCAGCCGCTTGGCCAGCTCGGGCAGGAACCGCAGCAGTCCGGGGCTTTCCAGGATGCCGCTGCCCAGCGTGTTGACCACGGTCACCGTGCCGCGGTGCTGAGCCTCCACCAGGCCCACCACCCCGAGCATCGAATCCGCGCGCAGGTCAAGGGGATCCACGTATTGGGCGTCGACGCGGCGCAACACCACGTCGACCCGCTTGAGCGTGCCCAGCGAGCGCATCCACAGCTTGCCGTCGCGGACCACCAGGTCGGCGCTCTCCACCAGCGGAAAGCCCAGCAGGGTGGCGAGGTAGGCCTGGTCGAACGCCGTCTCGGAGTAGATGCCCGGGGTCAGCACGACCACCACCGGGTCCTGGGCGACGTCGGGCGCCGCGTCGATGAGCGCCAGCCGCAGCGCCTGGGCGAACGGCGTGGTGGGCCGCGGGGCGATCCGCTCGTAGAGGTCCGGGATCGCGTGGGCGACGACGCGGCGGTCGGCCAGCGCGTAGCCGGCGCCCGACGGCGCCTGCGTCCAGTCGGCGTTCACGGCGAAGCTGCCGTCGGGCAGCCGGCCCAGGTCGCAGGCGTGCATGAAGAGCTGGTGGTGCCCGGGCACCTCGATGCCGTTGGCGGCGCGCACGTAACCGGGGTGGCCGAACAGCAGTTCCGGCGGCAGGACGCCCTCGGTGAGCATGCTGCGCGGCCCGTACAGGTCGGCGAGCACGGCGTCGAGCAGGCGCGAGCGCTGCACCAGCCCCGCCTCCAGCACCTCCCAGTCGGCGGCGGACAGCACGATCGGCAGGGTGTCCAGGCTCCACGGCCTGGGCTCCAGCCCCGGCACGTCGCGGGCCGGGTCCACCTCGGTGTAGCTGATGCCGTCGTTGTCCACGAGCCCGTGCACCACCGACCGCAGCCGGTCCAGCCCGGCCCGGCCCCGCTCGGCGACCGCGTCGGCCAGCTCGGACCAGGCCGGCCGGACGTTCCCGTCGCGGTCGACGAACTCGTCGTACCCAATCCCCGGGCCGTGCCGCAGATCGAACAGCGCCTCCTGGGCGCGGGCGGTGCGGTACCCGGCCAGCAGGCGATCGGCGTCGTAGCGGCCGCCGCGGGCCGTCGGGGACGTGCTGGTGGCCCCGCCGGCTCCGAATGTCATGTCCGCGAATGTCATTACCGCTGCACGGTACGCACGCGCCGCAGATCGAGGATGCCCGGCGCGCCGATGTCGGTGAAGATCCTGGCCTGCTTCTCCCGGATGCCGGCCAGGTCCAGCTTGCCGGGGGTGAAGCCGGTGGCCTCGAAGCGGCGGGCCCGGCGGGCCTCCGCCTCGACGGCATTCACCGGCGGCTCGTCGTAGGCGCGGCCGCCGGGGTGGGCGACGTGGTAGGTGCAGCCGCCGCACGAGGTGCCGCTGCTGAGGTCGATCAGCTCGAATTGCAGCGGGCCGTCCGCCGAGATGCTCGGGTGCAGAGCGCTCGGCGGCTGCCAGGCTTTGAACCGCACACCGCCCACGTGGATGTCGGGATTGTCGGTGGCCAGCAGCGGAACCGGGTAGCCGTTGACCGTCACCACGTAGCGGTGGCGGTCGGCGCCGATGATGCGCACCTGGATGCGCTCGACCGACGAGTCGACGTAGCGGGCGGTGCCCGCCGCGGTGGACTCCTCGCCGAGCGTGGTCCACGGCTCGATCGCGCCGCGCAGCTCGATCTCCACGCCGTCGAACACGGCGGTACCGATGCGCGGGAAGCGGAATTCGGTGAACGGGTCCAGCCAGCTCGTCTCGAATCTGATGCCGTGCGAGCGCAGGTCGGCGGCGACATCGGCGATGTCGTGAATCAGGAAGTGCGGCAACAGGTGTCGCCCATGCAGGTTCGCCCCATGCCGAATCAGCGGGGCGCGCAGCGGTTCGTCCCAGAACCACGCCACCAGCGACCGCACCAGCAGTGACTGCACCATCGCCATGCGCAGGTGGGGCGGCATCTCGAACCCACGCAGCTCGAGCAGGCCGAGCCGGCCGCGGGGGCTGTCGGGGCTGTACAGCTTGTCGATGCAGAACTCGGCGCGGTGGGTATTGCCGGTGATGTCGGTGAGCAGGTGCCGCAGCGCACGGTCGGTCACCCACGGCTTGGGCGCCCCGTCCGCGCACAGCCGGGCGATCTCGGCGAAGGCGATCTCGAGCTCGTAGAGCGCCTCGGCGCGGCCCTCGTCCACCCGCGGCGCCTGCGAGGTGGTGCCGACGAACCGCCCGGCGAACAGGTAGGACAGCGAGGGGTGCCGCTGCCAGTAGGTGAGCAGCGAGACCAGCAGGTCCGGGCGGCGCAGCAGCGGCGAGTCCGCGGGCGTCGCGCCACCGAGCGTGATGTGGTTGCCGCCGCCGGTGCCCCCGTGGGTGCCGTCGACGTCGAACGATTCCGTCGACAGTCGGGCGAGGCGGGCCTGCTCATACAGCGTTTCGAGCAGTCGGTGCTGCTCCGCGAATCCGGCGCTGGGCGCCACGTTGACCTCGATGACGCCGGGATCAGGGGTGATCGTCGTCGAGCGCAGCCGCGCGTCGGGCGGGGGATCGTAGCCTTCGATGACGACGGCGCAGCCGGCCTTCGCGGTCGCGGCCTCGACGCGGGCGATGAGGTCGAGGAAGTGCTCGAGCGCCTCGGTGGGCGGCATGAAGACGTACACCAGCCCGTCGCGGACCTCGGCGACCATGGCGGTGGGCGGCGCGCCGTCGGGGTCGGTGACCACCGCCGCGCCCGACTCCGTCGACAGCGTGTCCGGCACGGCCAGGGGGTCGGCCTCGAAGGAGGACCGCGGGGGCTTCCAGCTGATCGAGTCGAGCGGCAGCCGCAGCCCCGCCGGCGAGTCGCCGGGGAGCAGCACGACGCGCCCGCGGCGTAGCCGCCAGTCGGCGCTGGCCCACCCGAGGTTGTCGTCGGTGCGGTGCAGCGGCAGCACGAACGCCTTTGGGGTGGCGGTGGATTCGTCGAGGCGGGCGAGCAGGGCGGCGCGGCCAGCCGGGGTGTCGGTTTCGGGAGCGAGGTCGTCGGCCGGTCCCACCGGATCGCCCTCGGGCAGGCGGGCTTTGGCCGCAAGTCGCTGCAGCGGGTCCTCGTAGGCCGGCCGCACCTGCGTGAGCGGCAGCCCGAAGCCTTCGGCCACGCCGGCGAGCACCTCGTACGCCGCCGCGCCGTCGACGGGATCGGCGGCATCGGTGGCCCACGGGTCGGCGAGGAGGGCCTCGTCGTTCCACACCGGCCGGCCGTCGGTGCGCCAATAGAGGGAGATCTGCCAGCGCGGCAACGGTTCCCCGGGATACCACTTGCCCTGGCCGCGCTGGACCAGGCCCTGCGGCGCCCACATGGCCTTGAGGCGCGCGGCCAGGTCCGAGGCGCGTTGCCGCTTGTGCGGGCCGTCGGCGGCCGTCGTCCACTCCTCGGAAACCTGGTCGTCCACCGAGACGAAGGTTGGCTCGCCGCCGACGGTCAGGCGCACGTCGGCGGCCGTCATCCGCTCGTCGACGCCGCGGCCCACCTCGCAGATCGCGTGCCACGCCTCGTCGGTGTAGGGCCGCGTCACGCGCGGGTCTTCGTGGACGCGGGTCACGGTGTTGGAGAACTCCAGCGACGCCTCGCAGGGCTCGGTGCCGCCGGTGATCGGCGCCGCGGACGATGGGTGCGGGGTGGCGGCCAGCGGGATGTGGCCCTCCCCGGCGAACAGCCCCGACGTCGGGTCCATCCCGATCCAGCCCGCGCCGGGGATGTACACCTCGGCCCAGGCGTGCAGGTCGGTGAAGTCGGCCGCCGGCCCAGACGGGCCGTCGAGGGCCGCGACGTCGGAGGCCAGCTGCACCAGGTAGCCGGACACGAAGCGTGCGGCCAGCCCCAGCTGGCGCAGGATCGACACCAGCAGCCACGCCGAGTCCCGGCAGGAGCCGACGCCGGCGCGCACCGTGTAGTCCGGTGTCTGCACCCCGGGTTCCATCCGCAGGCTGTAGGCGACGTCAGCGTTGACCGCGCGGTTCAGCTTGACCAGCATGTCGATGGTGCGGGTGCCGTCGGGCACCGAAAAGTTCCGCACCCACGCCCGCACCAGGCCGCCGGGGCCGGACCCCTCGTCACCCTCGTCGACGGGCCGCAGGTACGGCTTGAGGTCTTCGGCAAGCTCCTTCGGGTACGCCATTCCGCCGGACGGCCAGGTTTCGGCCCAGTCCTCGATGAAGAAGTCGAACGGGTTGATCACCTTCAGGTCGGCGATGAGGCCGACCGTGATGGTCAGCCGGCGCATGGGATTCGGGAAGACCAGGCGGGCAAGGAAATTGCCCAGCGCGTCCTGCTGCCAGTTGATGAAATGCTCGGCCGGCTCGACACGCAGCGAGTAGGCCTCGATCGGGGTGCGGCAGTGCGGCGCCGGACGCAGCCGGACCACGTGCGGGTACACGCCGACCAGCCGGTCAAAGGTGTAGCTGGTGCGGTGCTCCAGCGCCACTTTGATGCTCATAACCGCCGATCAAATCACGAGCGCGGCGAGGCTGCAGCGCACCGCAATTGCGCCTCGCGCGCCCGGACGCCTCAGCCGGCGGGATAAGGCGGCATACCCGGCGGCGGTCCCGCCTGGTAGCCCGGCTGCTCGAGCGGCGCGACCTGACCGCCCGTCAGCTTGCGGAAGGTGTATGCGAGGACGAGCGCGGCCACCGGGGCGGCGACCAGCAGCCCCACGCCGCACGCGATTGCGCCGACGATGATCAGGGCGAACTGGACCAGCCACGCCAGCAGCGCGTTGGCGAAGTTCGACGTCACGGTCGAGAAGCTGGACGTCAGCCCGTTGATCGCCGACTGCGAGCGGTCGATGACGAACGGGATTGTGAACTGGACGAAGATGCTCAGGATCAGACCGGGCAGGAAGCAGAGCGCCGAGGCGATGCTGGTCAGCACGCCGACGATCAGGGCGGCCAGGAACACCATCCCGAGGTTGCGGGGCTTGAAGAACGAGCCGATCGTGACCGCCCGTCCATCGGCGATGTCGAAACAGCCCGACAGGAAGCCGGCCTGGGCGAACGCCCCGACGACGTAGGCGAGGAGGTAGCCGAGCGCCATGACCGCCAGCCCGGCGGGGCCGACGTTGGTGTTGAAGCTGAACGAGTCGTCATCGGAGGAGGTGGTCGTGGTCCCCATGCTCTGGCCCAACCCGATCACGCCGCTGACGATGCCGAACAGCACCCCGTACACCAGCGTGGCGACGACCAGCGGCATGGCGTTGGAGGTGAACTTCCTCCAGGCCCAGCTGATCGCGGTGCCGATGCTGTACTGCGGTCCGGGGGCGGCGCCGTATCCGGGCGGCGGGTAACCGCCCGGAGGGGGGCCGTATCCCGGCGGTGGGCCGTATCCGGGTGGCGGCGGGGGTGGCGCGCCATACCCGGGCGGTGGGCCGTAGCCGGGCGGGGGCGGGGGTGCGCCGTAGCCGGGACCGGGCGGGGGAGCGCCGTAGCCGGGCGGTGGTGGCGGGTAGCCGGGAGGGTTGTGACTTCCGCCCTGCGGGTCGGCCGGAGTGCCTGGATACTCGGGAGGCTGGCTCATGTCCGTCCTAGCTGTTGCTCAACTTCGTGGGCACGCGCACACGGAACTTAGCAAAGATGCCGGCACGCCGCCCGGATTGACTTGGCGTGGTATGCCTGAAGCCGTGTCCGACGGTCTGTTTGACGTGCCCGGCGACCTGCCCGGCGAGCCGCAGGCGGGCCCCGGCGGCGGCCTTGGCGTGTCGGCCGGTGCGCCGCTGGCGGTCCGGATGCGGCCGGCGTCGCTGGACGAGGTCGTCGGCCAGGGCCACCTGTTGGCGGCGGGGTCGCCGCTGCGCCGCCTGGTCGAGGGTTCGGGCGTGGCGTCGGTCATCCTCTACGGCCCGCCCGGAAGCGGCAAGACGACCCTGGCCTCGCTGATCTCGCAGGCGACCGGCCGGCGGTTTGAGGCCCTGTCGGCGTTGTCGGCCGGCGTGAAAGAGGTTCGCGCCGTCATCGATGTGGCGCGCAGGGCGCTGCTGTCCGGCGAGCAGACGGTGCTGTTCATCGACGAGGTGCACCGGTTCTCCAAGACGCAGCAGGACGCCCTGCTGTCGGCGGTGGAGAACCGGGTGGTGCTGCTGGTGGCGGCGACCACCGAGAACCCGTCGTTCTCGGTGGTCGCCCCGCTGCTGTCGCGGTCGGTCATCCTGCAGCTGCGCCCCCTCACGCCCGACGACATCCGGACCGTGGTGCGGCGGGCGATCGACGACCCCCGGGGGCTGGGCGGCCGGGTCGCGGTGGGGGCCGAGGCCGTCGACCTGCTCGTGCAGTTGGCGGCGGGCGACGCCCGACGCGCGCTGACCGCCCTCGAGGTCGCCGCCGAGGGGGCCCAGGACGCCGGCAGCGAGGTAACCGTCGAGACCGTCGAGCAGTCCCTGGACCGGGCCGCCGTGCGCTACGACCGCGACGGCGATCAGCACTACGACGTCATCAGCGCCTTCATCAAGTCGGTGCGCGGCTCCGACGTCGACGCCGCCGTGCATTACCTGGCGCGCATGCTCGTGGCGGGGGAGGACCCGCGGTTCGTCGCCCGCCGGCTGATGATCCTCGCCAGCGAGGACATCGGCATGGCCGACCCCAACGCCCTGCAGGTGGCGGCCGCCGCCGCGCAGACGGTGGCGCTGATCGGCATGCCCGAGGCGCAGCTCACGCTGGCCCACGCCACCATCTATTTGGCGACGGCGCCGAAGTCGAACGCCGTGACCACCGCGCTCGGCGCCGCCATGGCGGACATCAAGGCCGGCAAGGCCGGGCTGGTGCCGCCGCACTTGCGCGACGGCCACTACTCGGGCGCCTCGGCGCTGGGCAACGCGCAGGGCTACCGGTACGCCCACGACCACCCGGACGGGGTTGTGGCGCAACAATATCCACCGGACGAGTTGGTGGGGGTCGATTACTATCGGCCCACCGGCCGCGGCGGTGAGCGCGACATGGCCGGGCGGCTCGAGCGGCTGCGGGCGATCATCCGCCGCCGCCGACCCTAAACCAGCTCGGGCACCCGCAGGTCCGCGATGGCCAGCTCGAATTCGGCCACGTCGATCACCTCGGCGCCCAGGTCGCGCACCCGCCGGCTGCGCAGCTCGGTCGCTTGGTCGCGGTTGCGGGCCATGGCGTCCACGCTGTCGAACGTCGAGCACGACACCGCCCGCCGGCACGCGGGGTGGTCGACCAGCAGGCTGGCGCTGCAGAACCCGTCGAGGGCCGCCATCTCCGGGAGCACCGCCGTCCGATAGAAATCCAACGAGCGGCCGAGCTGGTCCGGCACCACCTTGAGCCAGGTGGCCCGCACGCAGGCGCCCTCGCGGGTGTGGTGGTCGCGGTGCAGCAAAGCGATCTCCCACTCCTCGACCCGCGCGCTGCCGTCGAACATCAGGGCGGCCCGGTCGCGGATGGGCGCCACCCGCTCGGCGCCGGAGCGCATCGCCTGCACGCTGTCCCAGGCGCTGGTGGCGACGCATTTGCCCGACTGCCGGTCGACCAGCAGCGACAACCCCACGAACCCGTCGATCTGCCTCAGCGCGGGTGTGACGACGTCGCGGACGTGCGCGATCCCGATGTCGATCGACAACGGTTGCGCCTGGATGGTGGTGGAGCGTGCGTACACGATCGCCTCCTGTGTCGGGGCTTGCCTCGAACGGGCCCCGCGGAGCCACCGGGCCCACCAATCACCTTCCTCCTGCCCGTAACCGGCCGCAATGCCCGGCTGTGGCAACCCTCACATTGGGTTGGCTGATGCTGATCGGCGCAGCCGCGCCGTAGGCTTGTCCGGGTGCATACCGACGTGCTTGACGTGGACACCTCGCGTCGCCGCATCGTGGACCTCACGGCGGCGGTGCGCGGGTTCTGCTGGTCGCGCGGCGATGGGTTGTGCAACGTGTTCGTGCCGCACGCGACGGCAGGCGTGGCGATCATCGAGACCGGCGCGGGGTCGGACGACGACCTGGTGGACACGCTGGAACGGCTGCTGCCGCGCGACGGCCGCTACCGGCACTCGCACGGCTCGGAGGGCCACGGCGCCGACCACGTGCTGCCGGCGATCGTCGCGCCGTCGGTGACGGTGCCCGTCACGGGTGGGGAGCCGCAGCTGGGCACGTGGCAAAGCGTCGTGCTGGTCGACCTCAACCGGGACAACCCGCGGCGTTCGGTCCGGCTGAGCTTCCTGGAGGGTTGAGCTTTCCGGAGGGCTAGCGGGGGTCCGCCCGACGGCCGAATAGGCTGGGAAGGTGCACCCCTGGCCGGTGGGGTCGACAGCGGGCTAATAGGAAGAAGCTAACGAGAGTGCAGACACACGAGATCAGGAAGAGGTTCCATGATCACTTCGTGAAGGCGGGCCACACCGAGGTGCCGAGCGCGTCGGTGATCCTTGACGACCCCAACCTGCTGTTCGTCAACGCGGGCATGGTCCAGTTCGTGCCGTTCTTCCTGGGGGCGCGCACCCCGCCATACCCGCGTGCCACCAGCATCCAAAAGTGCATCCGCACGCCCGACATCGACGAGGTCGGGATCACCACCCGGCACAACACGTTCTTCCAGATGGCCGGCAACTTCTCGTTCGGCGACTACTTCAAGCGCGAGGCCATCGAGCTGGCCTGGGCGCTGCTCACCAGCCCCCTCGAGGACGGCGGCTACGGTCTCGATCCCGAAAAACTTTGGACCACAGTCTATTTCGACGACGACGAGGCCGAGCAGCTGTGGCAGGAGATCGCGGGGCTGCCCGCCGAGCGGATTCAGCGCCGCGGCATGGAGGACAACTACTGGTCCATGGGCATTCCCGGGCCGTGCGGCCCGTCGTCGGAGATCTACTACGACCGCGGCGAGGAATTCGGCGTGGGCGGCGGCCCCATCGCCAACGAGGACCGCTTCATCGAGATCTGGAACCTCGTGTTCATGCAGAACGAGCGCGGCGAGGGCACCGGCAAGACCGACTTCGAGATCCTGGGCCCGCTGCCGCGCAAGAACATCGACACCGGGATGGGCGTCGAGCGGGTCGCGTGCATCTTGCAGGGCGTCCACAACGTTTACGAAACGGACCTGCTGCGGCCGGTGATCGACACCGTCGCCGCGCGCGCCCCGCGCCGCTACGACGTGGGCAACCACGACGATGACGTCCGCTACCGCGTTATCGCCGACCACAGCCGCACCGCGACCATCCTGATCGGCGACGGGGTCAGCCCGGGCAACGACGGGCGCGGCTACGTGCTGCGCCGGCTGCTGCGCCGGGTGATCCGCTCGGCCAAGCTGCTGGACATTGAGGGCCCGATCGTCGGCGACTTGATGGATACCGTGCGCGACGCGATGGGCCCCTCGTACCCGGAGCTGGTCGCCGACTTCGACCGGATCCGGCGCATCGCCGTCGCCGAGGAGACCGCGTTCAACCGCACGCTGGCCTCGGGGTCGCGGCTGTTCGATGAGGTGGCCGGCGCGACGAAAGCGTCGGGCGCCAAGGCGATCTCCGGCTCGGACGCCTTCACCCTGCACGATACCTACGGCTTCCCGATCGAGCTCACCCTCGAGATGGCCTCGGAGGCCGGCCTGCAGGTCGACGAGATCGGCTTTCGGGAGCTGATGGCCGAGCAGCGCCGTCGCGCCAAGGCGGACGCCGCCGCGCGCAAGCACGCGCACGCCGACCTGACCGCGTACCGCGAGCTCGTCGACGCCGGGCCCACCGAGTTCACTGGCTTCGACGAGTTGTCGTCGGAGGCAAGGATTCTCGGCATCTTCGTGGACGGGAAACGGGTTCCGGTGATCGCGCACGGCACCGACGGTGGGCAGCGCGTCGAGTTGGTGCTGGACCGCACCCCGCTGTACGCGGAGTCCGGTGGGCAGATCGCCGACGCCGGCTTCATCAGCGGGACGGGCTCGGGGGAGAGCGCCCGCGCGGCCGTCACCGACGTGCAGAAGATCGCCAAAACGCTGTGGGTGCACCGGGTCAACGTGGAATCCGGCGAGTTCGTGGAGGGCGACACCGTCGTCGCGGCGGTCGATCCGGAATGGCGCCGCGGTGCCACCCAGGGGCACTCCGGCACCCACATGGTGCACGCCGCGCTGCGCCAGGTGCTGGGCCCCAACGCCGTCCAGGCGGGGTCGCTGAACCGGCCGGGCTACCTGCGGTTCGACTTCAACTGGCAGGGGGCGCTGACCGAGGACCAGCGCAGCCGGATCGAAGCGGTGACCAACGAAGCGGTGCAGGCCGACTTCGAGGTGCACACGTTCACCGAGCAGCTCGAAAAGGCCAAGGCGATGGGCGCGATGGCCCTGTTCGGCGAGGCCTATCCCGACGAGGTGCGGGTGGTGGAGATCGGCGGCCCGTTCTCGATCGAGCTCTGCGGAGGGACCCACGTACACAACTCCGCGCAGATCGGGCCGGTGACGATCCTGGGCGAGTCCTCGGTCGGTTCCGGGGTGCGCCGCGTCGAGGCCTACGTGGGCCTGGACTCGTTCCGCCACCTGGCCAAGGAACGCGCGCTGATGGCCGGGCTGGCGTCGTCGCTCAAGGTGCCGTCCGAGGAGGTGCCGGCGCGGGTGGCCGGCCTGGTGGAACGGCTCAAGGCCGCGGAGAAGGAGCTCGAACGCGCCCGGCAGGCCGGCGCGCGGGCCGCGGCGACCAACGCGGCGGCCGGCGCGCAGCGGATCGGTAGCGTGCGTCTGGTGGCGCAGCGGATGTCCGGCGGGACGACGGCGGCCGACCTGCGGTCGCTGGTCGGCGACATCCGCGGCAAGTTGGGCACCGACCCGGCGGTGGTCGCCCTGATCGCCGACAACGACGGGACCGTGCCCTACGCCGTCGCCACCAACGCGGGCGCCCAGGAGCTCGGAATCCGCGCCGACGACCTGGTCAAGCGGATGGCCGCGGCGGTCGACGGGCGCGGCGGCGGCAAGGCCGACCTTGCGCAGGGCTCCGGAAAGAACACCGCCGGCCTCGACGCGGCGCTCGACGCGGTGCGCTCGGGGATCGCCGCGATAGCGCAGGTCGGCTGAGTGGCTTCGGTACAGCACCGCCTGCCCGACCGGCCTGGCGATCCTGAACACGATCAGCCGGGGCAGGGGCCCCGGCGTGGAAGAAGCTTGGGTGTCGACGCCGGCAGCGTGCGGATCGGCGTGGCCTGCAGCGACCCCGACGGCATCCTCGCCACCCCGGTGGAGACGGTGCGCCGGGACCGGTCGGGCAAGCACGTGCGCCGGCTCGCCGAGCTGGCAGCCGAACTGGACGCGGTGGAGGTGATCGTCGGGTTGCCGCGCACGCTGGCCGACCGGACGGGGCCATCGGCCCTCGACGCCATCGAACTCGCCGAGGCGCTGGCCGCACGGATCGCCCCGGTCCCGGTGCGCCTGGCCGACGAGCGGCTGACCACCGTCAGCGCGCAGCGGTCGCTGCGCGCGGCCGGCGTGCGGGCCAAGGAGCAGCGGGCCGTGATCGACCAGGCGGCGGCGGTGGCCATCCTGCAGAGCTGGCTCGACCAGCGCCGCGCGGCGGTGGCGCGGGGGGCCACCGATGGTTGACAGCGCACGCCGGGCCGAACCGGAAGCGGTCGGCCCGCCCCGGCGCAGGCTGAGCCGCGTCGACCGGAACCGCGCCGAGCGGGGCAAGCGGCGCCGCCGCTTCGCCGGCAAGATCGTGCTGGCGATCCTCGTGGTCGTCGTCGTGGCGGGTGTGTTCGTCGGCACCAAGTTCTGGCACTCCATGTTCGGCTCCGGCGACGACTACAGCGGGGGCGGCAAGCGGGACATCGTCATCGAGATCCAGCCCGGCGACTCGACCACCATGGTGGGCGAGACCCTGCACAACCAGGGCGTTGTGCGCACGGTGCGGGCGTTCGTCAACGCCGCGCACGGCAACAGCAAGATCGACTCGATCCAGCCCGGCTACTACCGGATGCGTACCGAGATCCCCGCCGCCGCCGCGGTCGCCCGGCTGGCCGACCCGAGCAGCAGGGTTGGGCGGCTCGTCATCCCCGAGGGCCGGCAGCTCGACGACACCACCGACATGAAGACCAACGTGGTCAACCCGGGCATTCTGACGCTGATCTCCAGGGCCACCTGCGTGGACCTCGACGGCGACCACCGGTGCGTGCGGGCGGAGGACCTGCGCGCGGCGGCGACCAACAGCGCCCCGGCCGCGTTGGCGGTGCCGCCGTGGGCCCTTGAGCCCGTCACCGAGCTGGGCAAGGACCATCGCCGCATCGAGGGCCTCATCGCGCCGGGGACGTTCAACGTCGACCCGTCCGCCCCGCCCGAGGCGATCCTGGCGGGCCTGATCGCTGCGGGGTCCGTCGAGTACATGAAGTCCGGGCTGGTGGACACCGCACAGTCCATGGGCCTGTCGCCCTACGACATCCTGGTGGTGGCGTCGCTGGTCGAACGGGAGTCGAATGCGCAGGACTTCCCGAAGGTGGCGCAGGTGATCTACAACCGCCTGCACGCGCACCACACGCTGGAATTCGACTCGACCGTGAACTACCCGCTGGATCGCCGCGAGGTGGCCACCACCGACGCCGACCGGGCCCAGCGGACGCCTTGGAACACCTACGTCTCGCAGGGTCTGCCGGCCACCGCCATCTGCTCGCCGGGCACCGACGCGCTGCGCGCCGCCGAGCACCCCGAACCGGGGGACTGGCTGTACTTCGTCACCATCGACGCCCAGGGGACGACGCTGTTCACGAAGGACTATCAGCAGCACCTGGCCAACATCGAGCTGGCTAAGCGCAACGGTGTTCTCGACTCCGCGCGCTAGAACGGCCCCCAGAAAGGCCGGCGTTCTCGGAAGGCCGATCGCCCATTCCAAGTCGCCGCAGCTGCACCGCGCCGCCTACCGCGCGCTGGGCCTGCGCGACTGGACCTACGAGCGGATCGATTGCGGCGCCGAGGAGCTGCCCGCCGTGGTCGGTGGGTTCGGCCCCGAATGGGTCGGCGTGTCGGTGACCATGCCGGGCAAGTTCGCCGCGCTTCGGTTCGCCGGCGAGCGCAGCGAACGGGCCGTGCTGGTCGGGTCGGCCAACACCCTGGTCCGCACCGCGACGGGATGGCGGGCCGACAACACCGACATCGACGGGATCACGGGGGCGCTCGGGGCCGCGTCGGGGCACGCAATGGTCTGCGGTTCGGGCGGCACCGCGCCCGCGGCGGTTGTCGGGCTTGCCGCGCTCGGCGTCACCGCGATCACCGTCGTCGCCCGCGACGCGGGCAAGGCCTCGCGACTGGTGGACTTGGGCGCGCGCCTGGGAATCCAGACCCAGTTCTGTGCTCTGGACGGCGGCCGGCTCGCCGACGCGGTGGCGGCCGCGGAGCTGCTGGTCAGCACGATCCCGGCCGAGGTGGCCGCGGGGTATGCCGGGACGTTCGCCCCCATCCCAGTCCTGCTGGACGCGATCTATGACCCGTGGCCCACGCCGCTGGCCGCCGCGGTGTCGGAGGCCGGCGGCCGGGTGATCAGCGGCGTGCAGATGCTGCTGCACCAGGCTTTCGCACAGGTGGAGCAATTCACAGGGCTCCCCGCGCCGCGGGAGGCCATGGCGGCCGCCCTGGGCTAGGGTGCGGCGTCATGGCCGCCATGGTTTCGCTGTGGATGGTCGTTTCGCTGTGGATGGTGGTGTTGTGGATGACAGCCCTTAGCGTCTGCGACATCCGGCACCGGCGGCTGCCGAATGCGCTGACGCTGCCCGGCGCGGCTGTGATCCTGCTGACCGCCGCGGCGGCCGGGCGTGGGCTGCCGGCGCTGGCCGGGGCGGCGGCGCTGACCGGGATCTATCTGCTCGTCCACCTTGTCGCCCCGGCCGCGATGGGGGCCGGCGACGTCAAGCTCGCGATCGGCTGTGGCGCGCTGGCCGGCTGGTGCGGCGTCGAGGTCTGGCTCCTCGCGGCCCTGGCCGCGCCCCTGCTGACCGGTCTGGCCGCCCTGGCGGGCGGCGTGCGTGTCGTGCCGCATGGTCCTTCGATGTGCCTGGCGACCGCGACCGCGGTGGGCCTGGCCGTCATCTGACTGGTCGGTCTCGCCGCGGGCTGCGCGGATTTAAGTCGATGCGGGCATGCGTGGGATGATGATCGGGTGTTGCGCTGGATTACCGCCGGGGAATCGCATGGCCGCGCGCTGATTGCGCTGCTCGAGGGCATGGTCGCCGGTGTCGAAGTCACGTCCACCGAAGTCTCCGACCAGCTGGCCCGCCGCCGGCTCGGGTACGGCCGCGGCGCGCGGATGAAGTTCGAGCGCGACGCTGTGACCGTGCTCTCCGGGGTGCGCCACGGGGTCACCCTCGGCGGCCCCATCGCCGTCGAGATCGGCAACACCGAATGGCCCAAATGGGAAACCGTGATGGCCGCCGACCCGGTCGACGCCAAGGAGCTCGAAGACTCCGCCCGCAACGCCCCGCTCACCCGTCCGCGGCCCGGCCACGCGGACTACGCCGGCATGCTCAAGTACGGGTTCGACGACGCACGCCCCGTGCTGGAGCGCGCCAGCGCCCGGGAAACCGCCGCCCGCGTCGCGGCGGGGGCCATCGCGCGGTCGTTCCTTCGGCAGGCGCTCGGCGTGGAGGTGCTCTCGCACGTCGTCTCCATCGGCCCGTCGACGCCGTACGACGGCCCGCCGCCGGGGCCGGCCGACCTGCCCGCGATCGACGCCAGCCCGGTGCGGGCGTTCGACAAGGCGGCCGAGGACGCGATGATCGCCGAGATCGAGGCCGCCAAGAAGGACGGCGACACCCTGGGAGGTGTGGTCGAGGTCGTGGTCACGGGGCTGCCGGTGGGCCTGGGCTCGTTTACCAGCGGCGACACCCGGCTCGACAGCCAGCTCGCCGCCGCCGTCATGGGCATCCAGGCCATCAAAGGCGTCGAGATCGGCGACGGCTTCGAGACGGCGCGCCGCCGGGGCAGCCTCGCCCACGACGAGATGTATCCCGGCCCCGACGGCGTCGTGCGCTCGACCAACCGCGCCGGCGGCCTAGAGGGCGGGATGACCAACGGACAGCCGCTGCGGGTGCGCGCCGCGATGAAGCCAATCTCCACGGTGCCGCGGGCGCTGGCCACCGTGGACATGGCCACCGGAGACGAGGCGGTCGCCATCCACCAGCGCTCGGATGTCTGCGCGGTGCCGGCGGCCGGGGTGGTCGTGGAGGCCATGGTGGCGCTGGTGCTGGCCCGCGCGGTGCTGGAGAAGTTCGGCGGCGACTCGCTCGCCGAGACCCGCCGCAACGTCGAGTCGTACCGTCGGGCGGTCGCCGAGCGGGACTCGCCGGCGGCGCGGGGGACCGCGTGATGGCGCCGAGGGCGGTGCTGGTCGGCCTGCCCGGCTCGGGCAAGTCCACGATCGGCAAGCGGCTGGCCAAGGCGCTGGGCGTCAGCATGCTCGACACCGACGCCGCGGTCGAGGAGCGGGCCGGCCGCACCATCGCCGACATCTTCGCCACCGACGGCGAGCCGGAGTTCCGTCGCCTCGAGGAGGAGGTGGTCCGCGACGCGCTGGCCCACCACGACGGTGTGCTGTCGCTGGGCGGCGGCGCCGTAACCACCCCGGGGGTGCGCGACGCGCTTGCCGGCCACATGGTCATCTACCTGGAGATCGGCGCCACCGAGGGGGTGCGGCGCACCGGCGGCGGCGCCGTGCGGCCCCTGTTGGCCGGGCCGGACCGCGCCGAGAAGTATCGCGCCCTGATGACGCAGCGGGCGCCCCTGTACCAGCAGGTGGCTACCCTCCGGGTCGACACCAACCGGCGAAACCCGGGTGCGGTGGTCCGACACATCGTGTTGCAGCTGCAAGAACCCGCCGGGGCGGCGACATGACCGACAAGCGGGACCCGGTCACCGTGACGGTGGCCGTCGACCCGCCGTACCCCGTGATCATCGGCACGGGCCTGCTGGCCGAGCTGCAAGAGCTCCTCGCCGGCCGGCACCGTGTCGCGATCGTGCATCAACCGGTGCTCGCCGAGACGGCCGAGTCGATCCGGGCCCACCTGGCCGCCAACGGTGTCGACGCCCACCGCATCGAGATCCCCGACGCCGAGGCGGGCAAGGATCTGCCGGTGCTGGGCTACCTCTGGGAGGTGCTGGGCCGCATCGGCATCGGCCGCAAGGACGCCCTGGTCAGCCTGGGCGGCGGCGCGGCCACCGACGTCGCCGGTTTCGCGGCCGCCACCTGGCTGCGGGGCGTGTCGATCGTGCACGTGCCCACCACGCTGCTCGGCATGGTGGATGCGGCGGTCGGCGGCAAGACCGGCATCAACACCGACGCGGGCAAGAACCTGGTGGGCGCGTTCCATCAGCCGCTCGCCGTCCTCGTCGACCTGGCCACGCTGCAGACCCTGCCGCGCAACGAGCTGGTGTCCGGGATGGCGGAGGTGGTCAAGGCCGGATTCATCGCCGACCCGGTGATTCTCGACCTCATCGAGGCCGACCCGCAGGCCGCGTTGGACCCGGCCGGTGACGTGCTGCCGGAGCTGGTCCGGCGCTCGATCGCGGTCAAGGCCGAGGTCGTCGCCGCGGACGAGAAGGAGTCCGAGCTCCGCGAGATCCTGAACTACGGCCACACGCTGGGGCACGCCATCGAGCGCCGTGAGCGCTACGAGTGGCGGCACGGCGCCGCCGTGTCGGTGGGCCTGGTGTTCGCCGCGGAGCTGGCCAGGCTGGCCGGCCGTCTCGACGACGCGATCGCCGCTCGTCACCGCACCGTGCTGTCCGCGATCGGCCTGCCGGTCAGCTACGACGCCGGCGCGTTCCCGCAGTTGCTGGAGTACATGGCCGGGGACAAGAAGGCCCGGGCCGGCGTGCTGCGGTTCGTGGTGCTTGACGGCCTGGCCAAGCCCGGCCGCCTGAACGGACCGGACCCGTCGCTGCTCGCCGCGGCGTACACGGAGGTGGCCGCCTCGTGACCGTGCAGGTTCTCAACGGCCCCAACCTGGGCCGGCTGGGCCGCCGCCAGCCCGAGGTGTACGGCGATACCACGCACGAGGAGCTGGCCGCTCTCATCGAGCGCGAGGCCGCGGACCTGGGCCTGAAGGCGGTGGTTCGGCAGAGCGACAGCGAGGCCCAGCTGCTGGCGTGGATCCACCAGGCCGCCGACACGCGGGAGCCGGTGATCCTCAACGCCGGGGGTCTCACCCACACGTCGGTGGCGCTCCGCGACGCGTGCGCCGAACTCAGCGCGCCCCTGATCGAGGTCCACATCTCCAACGTGCATGCGCGCGAGGAGTTTCGGCGCCACTCTTACCTGAGCCCGGTGGCCACCGGCGTGATCGTGGGGCTGGGAATCCAGGGCTATCTGCTGGCGCTGCGCTACCTGGCCGGCGGCGGCTAGTCCCGCTTCGGTTCCGGCTGCGTCTCCCCGGACTCGGCATCCGTGCGGATCACCTCGGTTTTCGCGTCGTCCGTCGTGGACAGCGTCTCGGTGGGCGCCTCGCGTTCCGCCGTCGCCACCGCCGACGTCTGCTGCTCGTGCTGGGCGGTGGCCGCCCCCGTGGGGATCTCCCCGGTGGGTGCGTCGTCGCCGCGGACGGCGGAGAACACGTCGGTGTCGGCGCGCTCGTCCTCGGCTCCGGCGGGCCGGTGCGCGTCGGGGTTGCGGTCGACCCGCCAGCGGCCGACGGTCACGCCGATGATGCCGGGCAGGAAGACGATGAGCGCGGTGAACGCCGCGAACGTCGTGATCTCGTTGATCAGGCCACCGGTGTACAGGCCCTTGTAGACCAGGGCGATGAGCCAGCAGACCGCGCCGGACAGCACGCCGGCCACCAGGCCGGCCAGCAGCCACGTCATCGCCAGGTCGTCGCGGCGGTCCGGGTCCGGGTTGGCGCGGGCATCGGCGCGGCCGTCGATCACGCCCCACACCACCACCCCGATGACGAACAACACCAGCAGCACCACGCTGATCAGTCCGGCCTGCGTTTGCCAGGCGTTGATCAGCGTCCCCTGGATCAAACGGACGACGGTCATCGCCGCGGCATACACCAATCCGCGCAGCATCCAGCTCCTCATGAGCTAAAGAGCGTAGCGAGTACCGTCAAGAGCCGTGACACATTCCCAGCGGCGAGACAACCTGAAAGCCAGCATCGGCGCCAGCGGACTGGATGCGATGCTGGTCACAGACCTGAACAACGTTCGCTATCTGTCCGGATTCACCGGATCCAACGGCGCGTTGCTGGTGTTCGGCGACGAGCGCGAGGCGGTGCTGGCCACCGACGGGCGATACCGCACCCAGGCCGCCGAGCAGGCGCACGGGCTGGAGATCGCGATCGAGCGGGCGGTGGCGCGCCACCTGGCGGGTCGTGCGGCCGAGGCGGGCGTCCGGAAACTCGGCTTCGAGAGCCACGTGGTCACCGTCGACGGCTTCGACGCGCTGACGGGCGAGCTCGAGGGGCAGCAGGCCGGCACCGAGCTGGTGCGGGCGGCCGGGACCGTCGAGGCGTTGCGGGAGATCAAGGACGCGGGGGAGGTGGCGCTGCTGCGGCTGGCCTGCGAGGCGGCCGACGCGGCGCTGACCGACCTGGTGGGGCGTGGTGGCCTGCGCCCGGGCCGGACCGAACGCGAGGTGGCCCGCGAGCTGGAGTCGCTGATGCTCGACCACGGCGCGGACGCCATCTCGTTCGAGACGATCGTGGCGGCCGGGGCGAACTCTGCGATCCCGCACCACCGGCCGACGGACGCGGCGCTCGCCGATGGCGACTTCGTCAAGATCGACTTCGGCGCCCTGGTCGCCGGCTACCACTCGGACATGACGCGCACCTTCGTGTTGGGCAAGGCCGCCGATTGGCAATTGGAGATCTACCAGCTGGTCGCCGACGCCCAGCGCGCCGGCCGGGAGGCGTTGCGCGCGGGGGCCTCACTGCGCGAGGTGGACGGCGCGGCGCGGCGGCTCATCGCCGACGCGGGCTACGCCGACAACTTCGGCCACGGGTTGGGGCACGGCGTGGGTCTGCAGATCCATGAAGCACCGGGCATCGGCGCGACGTCCGCCGGCACCTTGCTCGCGGGCTCCGTGGTGACCGTGGAGCCCGGCGTCTACCTACCGGGCCGCGGCGGCGTGCGCATCGAGGACACCCTGGCCGTGCCGGACGAAGCCGACGGGCACGGCCCGGAATTGCTGACCCGGTTCCCCAAGGAACTGGCCGAGCTCGGCTAGCAATTTTCACTTCGTGCGTTGTCACTTATTCGACCGGTCTCGAATCCGGTTCTGCGCACGGGGGCGGGGTGCGACCATCGCGGGATGGGGGACGGCGATGAGGTCGTGGGCTATGAGGCCGCCCAGGCACTCGAGTTGATCCGCGCGCTGCACGACCAACTGCGGGAGATGGCCGCGCAGTTGGGCCGGGTGGAACGGCAGCACCGCGCCGGATTGACCGGCGGCGCCGGCGCGCTGCGGGCGGAAGCAATGTCGTTGCGCCGGGACATGCGGGAGGCGCAGTTCCACATCGATCGGCTTCGGCGCTGCTACCTCAGCGACGGGCGGCCGCACGCGGCTAGCTGACGCGCGGCTTGGGCCGGCAATCGGCTCCCACGTCCGCCGGTACACTGGCCGCGGGCTCCGTGACATCTTCGTGAGGCCTCCAAGACCATCCCCGGACGTCAACCGGCCATCATCGAGGAGATATACCGACCGTGCCAAGCACTGCCGACTTCAAGAACGGGCTCGTCCTGGTCATCGACGGCCAACTGTGGCAGATCGTCGAGTTCCAGCACGTCAAGCCCGGTAAGGGCCCGGCGTTCGTGCGCACGAAGCTGAAGAACGTGCTGTCCGGCAAGGTTGTCGACAAGACCTACAACGCCGGGGTGAAGGTGGAGACCGCCACCGTGGACCGGCGCGACGCCACCTACCTCTACCGCGACGGCTCGGACTTCGTGTTCATGGATAGCCAGGACTACGAGCAGCACCCGCTGCCGGAATCGCTGGTCGGCGACGCCGCCCGATTCCTGCTCGAGGGCCTGCCGGTGCAGGTGGCGTTCCACAACGGCGCCCCGCTGTACCTCGAGCTGCCGGTGTCGGTCGAGCTGGAGGTCACCCACACCGAGCCCGGCCTGCAGGGCGACCGCTCGAATGCCGGCACCAAGCCCGCCACCCTGGAGACCGGGGCGGAGATCCAGGTGCCCCTGTTCATCAATGCCGGCGACAAGCTGAAGGTCGACTCGCGCGACGGCAGCTACCTGGGGCGGGTCAACGCCTGATCATGGCGGACGGAAAGCCCGGCAAGGGACGCCATCACGCCCGCAAGCGCGCCGTCGACCTGTTGTTCGAGGCGGAGGCGCGCGGGCTGAGCGCGGGGGAGATCGTCGACGTGCGGACCGCGCTGGCCGAGGCGAATCCCGACGTAACGCCGTTGCAGCCCTACACGGTGGCGGCGGCTCGCGGGGTGGGCGAGCACTCCGCCCACATCGACGACCTCATCGGCTCGCACCTGCAGGGCTGGACGCTGGACCGGTTGCCGGCGGTCGACCGCGCCATCCTGCGGGTCGCGGTCTGGGAGCTGCTCTACGCGGACGACGTGCCGGAGCCGGTCGCCGTCGACGAGGCCGTGCAGCTGGCCAAGGAGCTGTCCACCGACGAATCGCCCAGCTTCATCAACGGGGTGTTGGGCCAGGTCATGCTGGTGACCCCGCAGATCCGGGCCGCTGCCCAGGCTCTTCGCGGGCCCGAGTCGTGAGCCGGCTGGAACTGCGCGCCGTCGTCGCCGCCGTGCTGGCCGCGACGGTGGTGCTCGGCGCAGTCGTGTGCGCCGCCTACGGGCTGACCATCGTCGCCTCGGCGCTGGCGATCTATGCGCTGGGCGTCGGCGCCTGGTTGTACCACTGTGTCGAGCGCCTGGTCGTGGCCAACCGCATCAGCACGGTCCGGCAGGCGGCCAAGCCGCTGCAGCCGCTGCTGCCCGTGATGGCCGCCATCATGGGGCTGACGCAGTCCGTGGTCCGGTCGCTCTCTGATGTCACCGAGCTGCCGGCGCGCCGCTGGGAGCTTCCGGTGCTGCGGTGGGTGGACAGCACGCGCGTCAATCGGGATGGCGCCGAGGACCGGCCGGAGCGCTAGGTTCGCGAAACGATCCCGCGCCGGGCGCGCGCGGGACAGAATGGCTGCTGCTACGCGCTGCAATGACGCAGGACAGGTGACGTGATGAACCCTTACAGTGCCCAGCCGCGACGACTTCGGGTCTCCGCCCTCGCGGCCGTCGCCAACCCGTCGTACGCCCGGATCGACACCTGGAACATGCTCGACGACGCCTGCCGCCACCTCGCCGAGGTCGACCTGGCCGGGCTGGAGAAGGCTCACGAGGTCGCCCGCGTGAAGCGCCTGATGGACCGCATCGCCGCCTACGAGCGGTACTGGCTCTACCCGGGCGCCCACAACCTGGCCACCTTCCGCGCGCACCTGGAGGCCCTGTCCACCGTGCGGCTCACCGAAGAGGTGTCGCTGGCCGTGCGTCTGCTGTCCGAATACGGCGATCGCGCAGGGCTTTTCGACACCTCTGCGCCGTTGGCGGACCAGGAGCTGGTGGCCCGCGCCCGCCAGCAGCAGTTCTACACCGTGCTGCTGGCCGACGACGCCCCCGAAACCGCCCCGGAGAGCCTGGCCGAGTGCCTGCGCGAGCTCCGTGACCCGTCCGACGACGTGCAGTTCGAGTTCCTCATCGTGCCGAGCGTGGAGGACGCGATCACCGCGGTCGCGCTGAACGGCGAGATCCAGGCCGCGATCATCCGCGACGACCTGCCGCTGCGGTCCCGCGACCGGGTGCCGCTGATGAACACGCTGTTGGGGCCCAACGAGAACGCTGAAGGCGTGGTCATTCCCGATCGCGCCAACGACTGGGTCGAGTGCGGCGAATGGATCCGTGAGCTGCGGCCCCACATCGACCTCTACCTGCTCACCGACGAGTCGATCGCGGCCGGCGACGACACCGAGCCCGACGTCTACGACCGGACGTTCTACCGGCTCAACGACGTGACCGACCTGCACAGCACCGTGCTGGCGGGCTTGCGAAACCGGTTCTCCACACCGTTTTTCGACGCGTTGCGCGCCTACGCGGCGGCCCCGGTCGGCCAATTCCACGCCCTGCCCGTCGCCCGCGGCGCCAGCATCTTCAACTCGAAGTCGCTGCAGGACATGGGGGAGTTCTACGGGCGCAACATCTTCATGGCGGAAACCTCGACCACCTCGGGCGGGCTGGACTCGCTGCTCGACCCGCACGGCAACATCAAGAAGGCGATGGTCAAGGCCGCGCGCACCTGGAACTCCGACCACACCTACTTCGTCACCAACGGGACGTCCACCGCCAACAAGATCGTCGTGCAGTCGCTGACGCGGCCGGGCGACATCGTGCTGATCGACCGCAACTGCCACAAGTCGCACCACTACGGGCTGGTGCTGGCCGGGGCTTACCCGCTGTACCTGGACGCGTACCCGTTGCCCGAGTTCGCGATCTACGGTGCGGTGTCCCTGCACACGATCAAGAAGACGTTGCTCGACCTCGAGGCGGCGGGACAGCTGCACCGGGTGCGGATGCTGCTGCTGACCAACTGCACCTTCGACGGCGTGGTCTACAACCCCCTGCGGGTGATGCAGGAGGTGCTGGCCATCAAGCCGGACATCTGCTTCCTCTGGGACGAGGCGTGGTACGCGTTCGCCACCGCCGTGCCCTGGGCCCGGCAGCGGACGGCGATGGTGTCCGCGCAGCACCTCGAGCAGATGCTGGCCGCGCCGAAATACGCAGAGGAATACCGGGATTGGGCCGCGGGCATGGAAGGTGTCGAGCGGTCGGAGTGGCTCGACCGGCGGCTGCTGCCGGACCCCGCCACCGCGCGGGTGCGGGTCTATGCGACGCACTCCACCCACAAGTCGCTGTCGGCGCTGCGGCAGGCGTCGATGATCCACGTTCGCGACCAGGACTTCAACGCGCTCGCGCGCGACGCCTTCGGCGAGGCGTTCCTGACGCACACCTCGACGTCGCCCAACCAGCAGCTGCTGGCCTCGCTCGACTTGGCGCGCCGGCAGGTCGACATCGAGGGCTTCCAGCTGGTTCGGCAGACCTACGACATGGCGCTGGTGTTCCGGCACCGGGTCCGCAAGGACCGGCTGATCAGCAAGTGGTTCCGCATCCTCGACGAGTCCGACCTGGTGCCCGAGGAGTTCCGGGCGTCTTCGGTGAGCTCGTACCGCGAGGTCCGGCAGGGCGCGCTGGCCGAGTGGAACGAGGCGTGGCGGTCCGACCAGTTCGTGCTGGACGCGACGCGGGTCACCCTGTTCATCGGCAAGACCGGGATGAACGGCTACGACTTCCGCGAGAAGATCCTGATGGAGCGGTTCGGCATCCAGATCAACAAGACGTCGATCAACAGCGTGCTGCTCATCTTCACCATCGGCGTCACCTGGTCGAGCGTGCACTACCTGCTCGACGTGTTGCGGCGCATCGCAACGGATTTGGACCGCACTGAGAGCGCGGCCAGCGTGGCGGACCGGGCGTTGCAGCGACGCCACGTCGAGGAGGTCACCGAGGACCTGCCGCACCTCCCCGACTTCAGCGAGTTCGACGTCGCCTTCCAGCCCGTCGACGGGTGCATGTTCGGCGACATGCGGTCGGCGTTCTACGCCGGGTACGAGGAGTCGGACCGCGAGCACGTGCTGATCGGCATGGCCGGGCGCCGGCTGGTCGAGGGCAAGACCCTGGTGTCCACCACGTTCGTGGTGCCCTACCCGCCCGGGTTCCCGGTACTGGTCCCCGGCCAGGTGGTGTCCAAGGAGATCGTCTACTTTCTCGCCCAGCTCGATGTGAAGGAGATCCACGGATACAACCCCGACCTCGGGTTGTCGGTCTTCACCGAGGAGGCGCTGGCGCGCATGGAGGCCCAGCGGAACGCGGCGACGGCCGCGGTGGGTTCGGCGTACCCGCCGTTCGAGCTACCCGCCGGCCTGAACGGCGCGTCCAACGGCGACGGCGCAACGCGGGTGGTCACCGAGGGCGCCTGAGGTTGCGCTAACCGAGCGCCTGTCCCGGCTGCGACGACGGGCCCGCCAGGCTCTGTTGGATTCCCCGCGCCACCTCGTTCTTGCGGGCCGGGCTGCCGGGCGCGGCCGTCTCCTGGCAGTTGCAGCTGAGTGCGCCGAAGGCGCTGGGATCGGCGCTCGCGCTGGGGGCTCCCGCCACGCCCACGCTGAAGGCGGCGGCCAAGCCGATCAGCGTTGCGGCGACGAGGCGGTGGGGTCTCGGCGGTTCGTCGTCTCTCACACCCCCAGCGTATGAGCGATCGCTGGAAATCCGCTGTGGACACGGGCTCGGCGGCGTTTGTGGTCAGGCGCGGTCCGCCGGCGTGTCGCCCCTCGCGTTGCCGGGGTGACGTCCCGGGCGTTGCGGCAGGAAGATGACCAGCGCGACGATCAGCGCCGCGAGGGCCGCCGTGGCCAGAGGCCGGCTCAGCGCCAGTCCGCCGTCGGCGACCGGCTTGTCGAGGAAGTCGCCGACGGTCGCGCCCAGGGGGCGCGTCAGGATGAACGCGACCCAGAACAGGGCCACGCGCGACACCGGGGTCAGGTAGTACAGGGCGATGACGGCGCCCAGCGCGGCGGCGAAGACCAGGGCGCCGCGTTCGTAGCCGATTCCGCGGGTGTCGGCGAGCCAGTCGCCCAGCGCGGTGCCCAGCGTCTGCGAAAAGGTGATGGTGGACCAGTAGAACGCCTCGACCCTCGGCGTCGCGACGGTGCTCACCGAGACGGTTCCCTCCGACCAGCGCCACAGCCCCAAGGTGGCCGCGAGGCACGCCAAGAGCAGCAGCGAACCCCCGGTGTACCCGATGCCCAGCGAGCGGTCGGCGAAATCGGCCAGCACGGTGCCGAACGTCGTAGACCCCACGATGGTCGCCCAGTACAGAATCGCGTGGAAGCGGTTGGCGAGAATCTGCGCCGACACCAGGGCGACCAGCGCCACCCCGAAAAGCGTGACGCCCGCGAGGTACCCCCAGTTCAAGGTCATGGTGACCGTGTCGCCGCCGGTCTCGCCCAGCGTCGTCGCAAGGATCTTGATCACCCAGAAGCCCAGCGTGACCGCGGGCACCTTCGTGGTGGCGCGACGTGCCCAGTCGTCAGTCACACACCCATCTTCCGGTCCCACCCGGCCCCGTGTCCACCGCCACCACCTTTGTGAATTCGGTCGCGAGTGAAGGCGATTCACGCCATTAACTGAGAGGAACTTAGGAATCGCCTTTGCCTTCAATGAGATAACCGATTCAAGGTGGTCACGGGAACCGTTGCCCGCGTTGGGCCGTGCCAACATGGATGAATGCCCGGGCAATCGGATACCGCCCCGCGACTCGGGTCCGGGGCGCGATGGTCGATCATGGTTGTCTCGCTGGGCGTTACGGCGACATCCTTTCTCTTCATCAACGGGGTGGCATTCCTCATCCCGTCACTGCAGGCCCGACGTGGCATTTCGCTGACCGAGGCCGGCCTGATGGCGTCGATGCCCAGCTGGGGGATGGTGGCCACCCTATTTCTGTGGGGCTATCTGCTCGACCGGGTGGGCGAGCGGGCCGTGCTGACGGTGGGTTCGGCGCTGACGGCGGCCGCCGCCTACGCGGCCGCAGCGGCCCATTCGATGGCGATGATCGGCGTATACCTGTTCCTCGGCGGCATGGCCGCGGCCAGCTGCAACGCCGCCGGGGGTCGGCTGGTCTCCGCGTGGTTTCCGCCGCGGCAACGCGGATTGGCCATGGGTATCCGCCAGACGGCGCAACCCCTGGGTATCGCTCTGGGTGCCCTGGTGGTGCCCGAGTTGTCGGAACGTGGCCCGCACCGGGGGTTGATGTTCCTCGGGGTGATGTGCGCGGTGGCGACCGTCGCCAGCGCGATCGGGATCGTCGATCCGCCGCGTAAGGCACGCCGGGCGGCCACCGCGCAGGAACTGGCGAGTCCCTATCGCGGATCGTCGGTGCTGTGGCGAATCCATGCCGTCGCCGGGCTGCTGATGGTGCCGCAGACGATCACCGTCACCTTCATGCTCGTATGGCTGACGAATCACCACGGCTGGTCGGTGGCGGCCGCCGGCGGTCTCGTGACCCTCTCCCAGGCACTCGGGGCCGCGGGCCGAATCGTGGTCGGCCGCTGGTCCGATCGCGTCGGCTCGCGGATGCGGCCCGTCCGCACGATCGCGCTGGCCGCGGCGCTGATCCTGTTTCTGCTGGCGTCCACCGACGGCCCACGGTCGGGATTCGCCGTGCTGCTGATGCTTTCGCTGTCCGTCGTCGCGGTGCTCGACAACGGATTGGAGGCCACCGCGATCACCGAGTTCGCCGGACCGTTCTGGAGCGGACGCGCGCTGGGGATGCAGAACACGGCGCAGCGGCTGATGGCCGGTGCCGGGCCCCCGCTGTTCGGCGCGCTGATCCTGGGGTCGGGGTACTCGTCGGCGTGGGCGCTGTGCGGGTTATTCCCGCTGGCCGCGGTGCCGCTGGTGCCGACCGACCTAGGGCTCGCGGAAGATTCCGCTCACGAGGATCGGAAAGAGACCGTCCGCTCCGGGGTGGCGCAATAGCGCGACGGGCGGGAATTCTCGCTGGTCGACGCTGAACCCAAACCGGCGGAATGCGCTGACGGGCCCGCGCGGCCTGCCCGCTGGCACCCCGAAAGTGCCCCTGAGCTGCGTTAGCGTGACCCCCGTGGCGCAACCAGTACCGATCTCGTCATCCCGGGGACCCCGGGCCGACCGCGCCCGCCGGGTCGTCGACGTGCTGCGCCAGCAGATCCACGCCGACAACTACCCACACGGGTTGCCGCCCGAACAGGAGTTGGCGGCGGAATTCTCGGTGTCCCGCAACACCGTTCGCGAAGCCCTCGCCGCCCTCAAGCACGAGGGGTTGATCGACCGCGGGCCCAAGGTCGGAACCCATGTCGCGCAACGCAAGTACGACCACGGCCTGGACGCGTTGCTCGGCCTGAAGGAAACGTTCAAGCACCTCAGCGAGGTGCGCAACGAGGTGCGCGCCGCCATGGCGGTCACCGCGCCGCCGTCGGTGGCGCGGCGGCTGCGCCTGGCGCCCGGCGAGCGGGCGGTGTTCGTCGAGCGGCTGCGCTACCTCGGCGACCTGCCGCTCAGCCTGGACCTGACGTACCTGGCCCCGGACATCGGCGCGAAGATCCTCGACCATTCACTGGAGACCAACGACCTCTTTGCGCTCATCGAGCAGGTGAGCGGGCAGCGGCTGGGCTCGGCATCGTTGGCGCTCGAGGCCATCTCCGCCGACGCGCATTCGGCGGCCACGCTGCAGGTGCCCGACGGGGCGGCGCTGCTCATGTTGGAGCGGCTCACCAGCCTCGACGACGGCAGACCCGTTGACTTGGAGTATATCCGGATGCGGGGCGATCGAATCACCATGCGCGGCAGCCTGATAAGGGGCAAGCTATGACGCTGATATCCCAGCGTGCCGACGTGCCGGTCACCATCGACGAGTCGCTCTGCATCGAGGGCTGCACCCTGTGTGTCGAGGTCTGCCCGCTCGACGCGCTGGTCATCAACCCCGACACCGGCAAGGCCTACATGCACGTCGATGAGTGCTGGTACTGCGGTCCGTGCGCGGCCCGCTGTCCGACCGGCGCCGTCACCGTCAACATGCCGTATCTCCTGCGCTGAAGGGCGTTTCATGGACTTTTGGTCGGGTCGTGAGCGTAACGTCACGGCGAAAGCTGGGGCCAGAATTCGCGCTGGCGTTACGCTCGTGATCGTCTGCGCGATCACCGGGCTGATCTCCGGGTGCTCGCTCGAATCGCTGTCTCAGTCCTCCGGCGTGGTCGACGTCGTGGTGGGCTATCAGTCCAAGACGATCAACACCGTCACCGCGGGCACGCTGCTGCGCGCCCAGGGGTACCTGGAGCACCGGCTCGCCGATATCACCGCCCGCACGGGCACCAAATACGCCGTGCGCTGGCAGGACTACGACACCGGCGCTCCCATCACCGCCCAGATGCTCGCCGAGAAGATCGACATCGGGTCGATGGGCGATTACCCGCTGCTCATCAACGGCTCCAAGACTCAGGCCAACCCGCTGGCCAAAACCGAGATGGTGTCGGTTACCGGGTACAACCCGCGGGGCGCGCTCAACATGGTGGTGGTGAAGCCGGATTCGCCGGCGACCGGGCTGGCCGACCTGACCGGCTCCAAGGTCTCGGCCAGCGTCGGCTCGGCCGGGCACGGCACCCTGGTGCGAGCCTTGGCCAAAAGCGGCGTCACCGGCGTCGAGGTGTTCAACCAGCAACCGCAGATCGGCGCTTCCGCGCTGGAATCCGGACAGGTTCAAGGGCTTTCGCAATTCGTCGCCTGGCCAGCGTTGCTGGTCTACCAGGGCAAGGCAAAGTTGCTCTACGACGGCGCCGAGCTGAACTTCCCCACCCTGCACGGCGTCGTGGTCCGGCGGTCGTACGCGAAGAGCCACCCCGAGGTGCTCGCTGCCTTCCTGCAGGCGCAGCTGGACGCCACCGACTTCCTTGACTCCAAGCCCCTGGAGGCGTCCCGCGTCGTGGCCCAGGCCAGCGGGCTGCCGCAGGAGGTGGTCTACCTGTACAACGGCCCCGGCGGCACGTCGTTCGACACCACGCTGAAGCCCTCGCTGGTCGACGCGCTGAAAGGCGATGTGCCGTACCTGAAGTCGATCGGCGACTTCGCCGACCTCGACATCGGAAGCTTCGTCGTGGACGAGCCGCTGCGCGCGGTATTCGCCGCCCGCGGCCGCGACTACGATTCGGCCCGAGACGCGAAGGCCAACCCCGACACGCTTCCGCGGGACCCCGCCCTGGCCGGGGAGCTGTGGGTCGAGGGATCCGACACCACGCAACCCGTCGCCAGTCCGACCGCCCTGCTGGAGGCGATCCGGGCGGCGACCGGCCGCGGCGCCAAGATCCGCGCGGCCTACGTTCCCGACGCGGAACTGGGCACCCGATGGTTCGCCGACAAGGCGACATGGGTCAAGGACGGACCCGATTACCTTCCGTTCGACACGCCCGCCGGCGCGCACCGCTACACGACGGGGCATCCGGGCAGCGTCGCCATGAACTATCAACAGGCACTGGGAGGTTCGGTATGACGGCGCACGCGGTGTCCGGGCAGGTCCTCGGCGGCATCTCGGCGCCCGCACCGGCGACGCCGCGGCGACTGGACTCACCGTGGCGGTCACGGCTGCTGCGGCTGGCGTCGGTGGCCGCGGCGATCGGGCTGTGGCAGCTGCTCACCGTCGGCAAGGTGCGGCTGCTGCTGCGGTTCGACACGCTGCCCACCGTGACCCAGATCGTCGCCACGCTGCAGCACCGGCTCGGCGCCCACGAGTACTGGCTCGACGTGGCGCAGTCGTTACTGCGGATCCTCACCGGCTTCGGGCTGGCCGCCGTGGTCGGCGTGGCCACGGGCACGCTGCTGGGGCGGTCCCGGCTGTTCGCCGACATCGTCGGTCCGCTGACCGAGCTGGCCCGGCCCGTCCCCGCAATCGCGATTGTGCCGGTGGCCATCCTGCTGTTCCCGACCGACGAGGCGGGCATCGTCTTCATCACCTTCCTGGCGGCCGTCTTCCCGATCATGGTCAGCACCCGGCACGCCGTGCGCGCGCTGCCCACGCTGTGGGAGGACTCCGTGCGCACCCTGGGCGGCGGCCGGGCCGACGTGCTCACCCAGGTGGTGCTGCCCGGCATCCTGCCGGGCGTCTTCGGCGGCCTGTCGGTCGGGATGGGGGTCGCGTGGATCTGCGTGATCTCCGCGGAGATGATCTCCGGCCGGCTCGGGATCGGCTACCGCACCTGGCAGGACTACACGGTGCTGGCCTACCCGCAGGTCTTCGTCGGCATCATCACCATCGGGGTGCTGGGCTTCGTCACGTCGGCGTCCGTCGAGCTGGTGGGCCGGCGGGTGACCCGCTGGCTCCCGCGGGCGGAGGAGGGCCGGCGATGACGGCGATGAGCCTCGAATTGGACCGGGTTTCGCTGTCGTACACCGGGATTCCGGTGATCGGCGGACTGAGCCTGGCCGTGCGGCCGGGGGAGATCTTGATATTGACCGGCCCGTCGGGCTGCGGGAAGTCGACGGTGCTGCGCGCGCTGGCGGGCCTACTGCCTCCCGAGGGCGGGCGGGTGCTGGCCGACGGCGACGATGTCACCACCACGTCGGGTGATCGCGGCATGGTCTTCCAGGACAACGCGCTGCTGCCGTGGCGCACCGTGCGGTCCAACATCGAACTGGCGTTGCGGTTGCGGGGCGAACCGCGCGCCACCCGGCGAATCCAGGCCGAGCGGTGGATCGACGAACTCGGGCTCGGCGGCTTCGGCCACTACCTGCCCAAGAGCCTGTCCGGCGGGATGCGCCAGCGCGTCCAGCTGGCCCGCGGCCTGGCGGGGGCGCCGCGCGCGGTGATGATGGACGAGCCGTTCGGGGCGCTGGACACCCAGACCCGCGCCGCCATGCAGCGGCTGCTGATCGACACCTGGCGTGCGCACCCGACCACCATCGTCTTCGTCACCCACGATGTCGACGAGGCGCTGGTGCTGGGGGACCGGATCGCTGTGTTGGGACGCGCGGGGCGGCCGCTGCGCGCGCTGCTGGACGTGCCGGATCCGCGCGCCGATCTGCCGCGTGCCGCGCTGCGCGCCGAAATCATTGCCGCGCTGGACCATTCGGAGGCCGCATGATGCAGGCGCCCGATGTGACACCGGTCCGCCTCGACTGCGACGTGCTCGTCATCGGCGGCGGCACCGCCGGCACGATGGCGGCCCTGTCGGCCGCGGAGCACGGCGCGCGGGTCCTGCTGCTGGAGAAGGCCCACGTGCGGCACTCCGGCGCGCTGGCGATGGGCATGGACGGGGTCAACAACGCCGTCATACCGGGCAAGGCCGAACCCGAGGCCTACGTCGCCGAGATCACGCGAGCCAACGACGGAATCGTCAATCAGCGCACCATCTATCAGACCGCGACCCGCGGCTTTGCGATGGTGCAGCGGCTGGAGCGCTATGGGGTCAAGTTCGAGAAGGACGAGCACGGCGAGTACGCGGTGCGCCGCGTGCACCGCTCAGGCTCGTACGTGTTGCCCATGCCCGAGGGCAAGGACGTCAAGAAGGCGCTGTACCGGGTGCTGCGGCAGAAATCGATGCGGGAAAGGATCCGCATCGAGAACCGTTTGATGCCGGTGCGGGTCCTCGTGCAGGACGGGCGGGCCGTGGGCGCCGCCGCGCTGCACACGCGCACCGGCGAATTCGTCGCCGTTGGCGCCAAGGCGGTGATCCTGGCGACGGGGGCGTGCGGGCGGCTTGGCCTGCCCGCGTCCGGTTATCTATACGGCACCTACGAGAACCCGACCAACGCCGGTGACGGGTATTCCATGGCCTACCACGCGGGCGCGGAGCTGTCCGGAATCGAGTGCTTCCAGGTCAACCCACTGATCAAGGACTACAACGGGCCCGCCTGCGCCTATGTGGCCAATCCGTTCGGCGGCTACCAGGTCAACGCGCACGGCGAACGCTTCGTCGACTCCGACTATTGGTCGGGACAGATGATGGCCGAGGTCAAAAACGAGATCGACTCCGCGCGCGGGCCGATCTACCTCAAGCTGTCCCACTTGCCCGACGAGACGCTGAGCGCGCTCGAGGGCATCCTGCACACCACCGAGCGGCCCACCCGGGGCACCTTCCACGCCAACCGCGGCCACGACTACCGCACCCACGATATCGAGATGCACATCTCCGAAATCGGCCTGTGCGGCGGGCATTCGGCTTCGGGGGTCTGGGTCGACGAGCACGCCCGCACCACGGTTCCCGGGCTGTACGCGGCGGGCGACCTGGCGTGCGTGCCGCACAACTACATGATCGGGGCGTTCGTCTTCGGCGACCTCGCGGGCACGGACGCCGCGTCGACCTGTGCCGACATCGCGGCGCCGCAACAACTCCCGGCGGATCAGCTGCGCGAAGCGCACGAACTGATCTACCGCCCGTTGCGGCATCCGGACGGGCCGCCGCAACCCCAGGTCGAGTACAAGCTGCGCCGGTTCGTCAATGACTACGTCGCGCCGCCGAAGACCGCGGCCAAGCTGTCGATCGCGGTGCGCACCTTCGACCGGATGCGGGGCGAGATCGCCGAGATGGGCGCCCGGGACCCGCACGAGCTGATGCGTGCCGTCGAGGTCTCCTTCATCCGGGACTGCGCCGACATGGCCGCGCGGTCCTCCCTGACCCGCACCGAATCGCGGTGGGGGCTCTATCACGACCGCGCCGACCTGCCCGGGCGCGACGACAGCCAGTGGGGCTATCACCTCAACCTGCGCAAGGGTGCCGACGGTCAGATGGTGTTCCTCAAGCGACCGGTGGCGCCCTACTTCGTTGCCGTGCCGGAGCTGGACGGACTGCCACCGGCCGACCAGACCGTGCAAGAGGTGGAGCAGCCGCCGCTGATCGGTGGACAGGCACCGGCCAACACCAAGTCCCGGATATCCTCGTCCGCAACGGCATTCGAGCCACCTTCGCCGCGCATCGCCGAGGTGCTCGCCCTCGAGGAGCCGAGCATTGCCGGTCTGCGGCCCTACCTGACCGACGCCGATCCGGGGGTGCGCCAAACCGCGGTGGCGACGCTGACCGAGCACATCCCGGACGGCTACGCGTCCGCGCTGTTCGCCACGCTGAACGACGACGCCGCCGCGGTGCGGCGCACGGCCGCCGGCGGGATCCGCGAGCTGGTGGAGGTGCTGCCCGAACCCTCCAGCGCGCGGCGTCACCTGGGGTCACCGGACTCCGTGGTGCGGGCGGCGGCCGTCTACCTGCTGGCCGCCCGCCGGGCCGGCGCCCCCGAGGACTACCGGCGCGCCGTCGCCGATCCCGACCCCCGGGTGCGGCTCGAGGGCGTGCGTGCGCTGGTGTCGGTCGACGACGTGGCGGGCGTCGTCGCGGCCGGCGAGGACGAGAACCGCGAGGTCCGCATCGCCGCGGCCGGCGGCCTGGCGACGCTGGGTGGGGGTAAGGACGCGGTGCGGGCGCTGATCGCCGATCCCGACCCCCTGGTGCGCGCGGCCGCGCTCACCGCCCTGGGCCAATTGGGTTGCGACGCTGCGGACATCGCCTCGATCGAGTCGGCGCTGCGGGCGCCCGCCTGGCAAATCCGGGAGGGGGCGGCCCGGGCGCTGGCGGGAGCACCCGCGGACCTCGCCGTGCCTCGGCTGGCCGAGGCGCTGGACGACGCGCACCTCGACGTGCGCAAGGCGGCGGTGCTCAGCCTCACGCGTTGGGCGGAACACCCGGCGGCCCGGGACGCGCTCGGCGTCGCGCTGAAGGACAGCGACGCCGATGTGCGGGCCTACGCGCGCCGGGCGTTGGGCTAATGGGGATTCGCAGGTTCTATCCCAGCGTCTCGCTGGTGCCGCCCACAATCTCGGCGGCGCGTTCCGCAATGGCGAGCACGGTGGCGTTGGTGTTGGCGGACACGATCGTCGGCATCACGGATGCGTCCGCGACGCGGAGGCCGTCGATACCGCGGACGCGCAGAGCGTTGTCGACCACCGCGAGGGTGTCGCTACCCATCCGGCAGCTGCCGACGGGGTGGAAGTAGGTGCTTGCGCTGCTGCGGATGAAGTCGCGAAGGGCCTCGCCGCCCGAAACTCCGGCGCCCGGGGTGATTTCGGCGCGAAACCATTGCCGGAGCGGTCGCCCTGCCCCGATCCGGCGAGCCAACCGCAGGCCCCGCACCATCCGGTCGAGGTCGTGTTCGTCGGTTAGGAGCCCCGGGTCGATGACAGGTGGTGCGGTGGGGTCCCCGGACGTCGCCCGCACCGTTCCCCGGCTTGCCGGTAACATCAGCGCGAACATGATCGAGTACGCGACGGCAGCGGACTTGCCCCAACGCGGCGCCCACGCACCGGGATTGAGGATGAGCTGTATGTCGGGGTCGGAGTCCTTCTGGCTCCGGCACACGACATACGGGAGCGGGCCCGATGCGGCGTTGCGCGACAGGGGTTCCCTGAACTGATAAACGATCCCCCCGATCACGTGGTCGTGCAGGTTTTTTCCCACGCCCGGCAGGTGGTGCCGCACCGGGATGCCCGCGGTGGTCAGTTCGTCGGCATCGCCGATTCCGGACCGAATCAGCAGGTGGGGAGACCCGATCGCCCCGGCGGCGATCAGCACCTCGCGATCCGCATGCAGTGCGTGAATCGCCCCCTGCGATCGGTACTCGATTCCGGTGCAACGTGTTCCGCTCACCACGAGGCGCGTCACCAGCGCGCCGGCGAACAACATCAGGTTCGGGCGATTGAGCACCGGCCTCAGGTAACCGTCCGCCGCGCTATGTCGCCGCCCGTCGACCACGTTCATCGCGGCGTATTCCGCCGTATAGCCGGCCTCCGTGGCGGCCTCGGACCACGCTTGCGCGAGCGGACCGGGATCGCGCCCAGTAGCGCCCTCGCAGCGGCGAAGGTACGGCAGTAGCGAGTCGTAGTTCCAGCCGTCGGCGCCGAGCCTTTGCCACGCGTCGTAACTGGTGCGGTCGCCCCGCAGGTGCAGGGCCGCATTGATGCTGCTCGATCCCCCGAGCACACGTCCAAGAGGATAGGGGTGCACGGCGCCGCACGTGCCCGGCTGCGGAGCGGTGGAATATCCCCAGTCGACCTCGGATCCCCAGAGCGTGAACGCTGCTGCCGGATCCGACATGCGTTCGGGCCCCACGGCGGGGCCCGCCTCCACCAGCGCCACCCGGTTGCCGGATTCCTGGGACAGCCGTGCGGCGAGCACACAGCCGGCGGTGCCCCCGCCGACGATCACGTAGTCGAAGCGGTTCATGTCGGTATTCCTCGGGAGCGCCATCAGATTCGGTGCTCGGATCGCAACAAATCCGCGGCGCGCTCGCCAATGACGACGCACGGCGCCATGGTGTTGCCGGTGGTGATGCGGGGCATCACGGCGGCGTCGGCGACGCGGAGATTGTCGACGCCATGGACCCTCAACGCGCCGTCAACCACCGACATGTCGTCGCGCCCCATCTTGGCGGTGCCGCATTGATGCCAGAACGTGCGTGTCGCGTTGCGGATGAATGCTTCCAGCTCTCCGCCGGACAGGTTGCCGGGCATCACCTCACGCTTGACGTACGAGCTCAGTGCGGCAGAGTTTCCGATCTCGCGGGACAAGGTGATACAGGCGAGCGCCGCGTCGACGTCGGCGCGTTCCGCCAGTGCGTTGGTGCTGATGCGCACGGGGGCCGTCGGATCGGCGCTGGCGAGACCGACCCGTCCCCGGCTGTGCGGATGGGCGATTGCCGAGAACATGGTCCATCCCGAAGCCGGCAGGCCGTACTTCGCGATGTTGTCCGGTGTGGACAGGGGGGCCTCCGCCTGCCAGATGAAGATGTCGGGCGTGTCGCTCGCGGCGTCGATGTGTTCGAACACCACCACCTCCGATCCGTTATTGCGCAGTGGCAGAGCGGTATCGGGATATTCCCAGACGCAATCGAACGCGGTGTGATCCTGAAGATTCTTGCCGACCCCCGGCAGGTGACGCCGGACGTCGATGCCTAGACCGCGAAGTTCATCCCGATCACCCAACCCGGACAGCATGAGCACCTTCGGCGTGTTCATCGCACCCAGCGACAGCACCACTTCGGCGGCGGCAGCGATCATGTGGGTCCGTCCGCGGTAGACGAGCTCGACACCTTGTGCTCGAAGCCCGCGGACGATCACCCGTGTCACCAATGCCTCGGGAAGGACGGTCAAATTCGGGCGATCCATGTACGGGTAGGTGTAGGTCCGAAAGATCGACAGCCGCTCGCCGCCGCACACCCGCAGATCCCCGATCGCCACCCCACGCTCGGACTCCATCATGCGGCCATTGGGGTTTTCAAAATGCGGAAACCCATTGGCCTTGGCGGCCCGCAGCATTGCCAGGGCGACGGGATGCGGGTCGGGCGCCGGTTGGACGTAGACCTCCCCGCCGGTGCCGCGGAACATCGGATCGGGTTTCCCGCGCCAATCCTCGATCCGTCGGTAAACGTCCGATATGGACTGGTACCCCCAAGCCGGATCGCCCGACTCTTTGGCGAAGAGGTCCCAATCACGGGCATGCCCGCGTGACCAGACCATTGCGTTGATACTCGATCCGCCACCGAGCACCTTGCCCATTGCCATCTGCAATCGGCGACCGTCAAGGTTTGGGTCCGGCTCGCCGCTATAGCACCAGTCCCGGTCACTGCCGATATTCGTCGCCCAGGCCGTCGGGTCGACGACGGCCGGAACATTGTCGTCGCCGCCGGCCTCGATCAAAAGCACATGGACGGAGGGGTTTTCGGCCAGCCTGCGGGCAACCACCGAACCGGACGACCCCGAGCCGCACACCACGAAGTCGTACACGCTGCGCAGCGCGGCGCGCAGGTGCCGCTGATTGGCCTGCACCTTCCGATCGAATTCGGCGTCGGTATAGCGGGCAACACATTCGGTCGGCGCCCCGCTCGCGTTGGTGCTCATGGTCATTCGACGACTCCGTTCGTTTCGAACACCCATGCTAGGCAGGCCGAAACCCTCGGTCACGTAGCTGTCCGCTCAGCGGACACCCGGAAGATGCGTTATGCCGAAAGCTGTTTGGCGATCTGGTCCGCGGCGCGGCGGATCAAGGTAGCGAATCGACTGGATGGCCGTTCGACCGGCGTCGAAATCTGCAGGGCGGCCTCGATGCGTCCCCCGACCCGAACGGCCGACGCGTAGCAGGTCAGTTCCGAATACACGCGCGCGTCGTCATTGGCCCAGCCGTTGACCGGATTGGCTCGCTCCGGTGCCGCACTGGGGTCGAAGACCAGCGCCGCCGCGGATGCACTCGGCATCTCGATACCGGTGTGAATGGGAGTGGCGAGGGCCACCCGCCCCGGCACCACTTCCAGGGCGCTATAGCCACTCCCCTTGGGGACAACCAGCGAGATCGTCGCGCCCGTGCGGCCGCGTAGGGCTCGCATCATCGCCACCCCCTTTGCCCGCAGCTCGGCGTGCGGATCGGCGCGTCGAGCGATATCCGCCAGTAGTGCCGACGGCACATACCTTCCGTCGGGGAGGCGTTCCACCGCGCCGACCGCTTGCAATTGCGAAATCAGGCGGTATACCGACGACCGGGGAATCCCGGTGATCCGTGCCAGTTCGCTGTGTTGGTGATCACGCCCGGCGTCCGGCAACGCCTGCAACAGCCGGAAGGCGCCGTCCAGCACGCCGCGGTCGCCCCGGGGCCGTGCCTCATCGCCTTTGGTCAAGTCAATGCCCCGCGTTTTGCCCGCCGTCGATGTGGAGGGTTTCGCCGGTGACGAACGGCGACTGCTCCAGGTATCCGACCCCGCGGGTGATGTCGGCGATCGCGCCGACCCGGTGTTGCGGATGCATGTGCGCGTACACGGCGTCGACGTCGGTTCCGGCGTGCATGGGGGTGTTGATGACGCCGGGGGAGACGGCGTTGACCCGGATACCCCGGGCGGCGTATTCGATGGCCAAAGAGGCGGTGACGGCGGCAAGGGCGCCTTTGGAGAGGGCGGTTAGTGCCGCCGGGATGCGGGCGTCCGGCTGCTCGATGAGGGCGGTGGTGATGTTGACGATGTGACCGCCGTCGCCCTGGGTGAGCATCTGGGCGATCGCTCGCTGGGTGAGGTGGAAGAAGCCGCCCACGTTGGTGCCCAGGACTTGCTCGTAGTCCTGGCAGGTGTAGTCGGTGAACGGCTTGGGCATGAAGATGCCGGCGTTGTTGACCACGGTATCGATGCGCCCGAAGCGCGAGAGCGTTTCGCTGACAATGCGTTCGGCGGTGTCGGAGTGGCCGATGTCGCCGGGCACGGTGAGGACGTCGGGCCCGCCGCACGGGGCGATGCCGCGGGAGTTGGCCGCGACGCGGTAGCTCATCGCGCGGTACGTTTCGACGAGCGCCGCCCCGATGCCGCGGGAGGCGCCGGTGATGACCGCGACTTTGGTCATGGCATCAGCTCGGAGAGAATGGTTTTGACGGGTGCGGACCGTGCGTGGCGGTATTGGGTTCCCGCCCACAGGCTGGTCCCGTCGGGATCGCCGAGGGTGTCGGCGGCGGCCAGGATCGGTAACGTCAGGTGCGCGATCTCCGGGAACCCGAAGACGGCATGGTCTTCGTGATCTCGCACGAACCGGTTGCGCAGCGATCGGGCGTAGCGTCCGGTGAAGGCGCGGGTGAGCACGGTTTCGGTGAATTGCGGGTCGCCCAGGGCGGCGCGGTGCACGGGGCTCGTCCCGGCCTCGTCGGCCAGCAGCAGGGCGGTGCCGAATTGGGCAGCGGCGGCCCCCTTCTGGAAGACCCGGAGGACGTCGGCGGCATTCGCCAGCCCGCCCGCCGCGACGACGTCACACCCGACCGCGTCGAGCACGCCCGCGAGCAGGTCGTCGAGGCCGACCGAGTCGGGTAGGGTGTCCGGCGCGAAGGTGGCCCGGTGTCCGCCGGCATCCGGTCCCTGTACCACCAGGGCGTCGACGCCACGGCTGACGGCCTGGCTGGCTTCGTCGACGCTCGTGACAGTGCCGAGGATGAGAATGCCGTCCTGGCGGAGTCGGCGGCACACATCCTCGCTCGGTAGGCCGAAGGTGAACGACACCGCTTCGGGCCGCAGGTCGTGCACCAGGTCCAGCTTGGCCCGCCAGCCGAAGTCGTCGTGTCGCGGGGTGCCCAGGGGTGTGGCATAGCGTCCGACCTCCGCCGACAGCCGCCGCGCGTAGGTGTCCACTTCGCCGGGGTCAGCGGGGACATCGTGGGGGACAAACAGATTGACCCCCATAGGCCCCGCCGTGAGCGCTCGCGCTTCGGCGATTTTCTCGGCCAGAAGCTCCGCCGGAATCAAGCCGCCGGCCAGGAAGCCCAGGCCGCCGTGATTGGAAAACTCGGCGGCGAGGGCCGGGGTCGACGGGCCGCCCGCCATCGGGGCCGAAACCGCCGGCACCCGCAGATCCCTCAAAGCGAAGCGCCCTAGCACGTTTGCGGCCTCGGCGGCCGGACACAGGTCATACGAGTTGAACGAGCCGGCACTCGGCTCGGTTCATCGGGATCCTGTCAACGCAGCATTCGGGCGTACAGCAGGCTGTCCTGCGGCTCCGGGCCCATGGTGGGGTAGACGGCGTGCCGGGCCAGCCGCCCTTCGAGGACGAACCCGGCGTGCTCCAGGAGTCGGGCCGAGCGTTCGTTCTGGGGACTGCACGTCGCCCACACGCGGTACACGTCGCGGTCGGCCTCCAGCGCCGCCAGCAGCATGACGAGCACCTCGGACATGAATCCTTTTCCCCACCAACGTTTTCCGAGGCAGTAGCCGACCTCGACCGAGTGTGGCACCGGCCGCCTGCAGCTGGCGAGCCCGATGACCTCGCCGCTGTGACGCAGCTCGATCACCCAGGTGCGCTCCTCCTCGTTGGCGTTGAGTTTCTCGGCGATCACCCGCCGCGTCGCCGCCACGTCTCGATGTGGTGCCCACAACAGGTATTTCGTGACCTCGGGGTCGCGGGCGACCCGCTGATAGAGCGCGCCCGCGTCGTCGAGGACCGGCGGTCGCAGCACCAGCCGGGGTCCAATGATGCGCTCCGGCGGGTAGGCGACCATGGCGCTGCGTCTCAAAGACCGAGGGCCTGGTAGGTGCGGCGAACGAATCTCGGTTGCGCCGTGCGGAGTTTCGCGAGCGAGGTGTTCCCGGCCACGGCCGTGGCGGCGTCCACGCTCAGGTCCGGCAGGTTCTGGATCAGGTAGATCAGGATCAGATCCGCCGTCGGGTCGGCCTGCCACCACGTCCCGTACGCGCCGGGCCAGCTGAACGTCCCGGCGCCGCCCGGCCCGAACAGGGGGAGCGACTTGGCCGGGTCGGTCACCACGGACAGATTCAATCCGAAGCCACGACCGACCCAGTACGGGGCTCCCAGGAAGTTGTGCCGCTTCTGGTCGTCGGTGAGCTGATCGGTCCTCATCAGCCGGGCCGACTCCGGTGACAAGACCCGCACGCCGTCGATGGTCCCCTCGCCCAGCAGCATGCGCACGAAGCGCAGATAGTCGTCGGCGGTCGACCACAACCCCCCACCTGCGTTGCAGAACGAGGGCGGCTTGACGTGCGGCGGGCCCATCACGCCGTGCCGGAGCCGCTCGTTCTCGTCGAGCGAATACATGGTTGCGGCGCGCCGCCGCGCCTCCGGGGTGACGAAGAACCCGGTGTCGACCATGCCCGTCGGGCCCAGGACCCGCTCCCCGAGCACCTGGTGGAACGGCTTGCCGTCGACGCGAGAAGCGATGACACCCAACAGGTCTATCGAGTGGCTGTAGGTGACCCGCTCGCCGGGCTGATGGACCAGCGGCAGCTTCGCGAGTGCTTCGAGCCAAGCGTCCGGGCCCTGATTGAACGGCAGCCGCATGTAGGCCTTGGAGATCGGCCCCGTGACCGAAAAGGCGTACGCCAGGCCGCTGGTGTGGGTCAGCAGGTCCTCGATGAGGATGGTGCGCTGCACCGGGTGCGTCCGGTCGAGGGGACCGTGCGGGTCGTCCAGCACCCGAAGGCCCGCCAACTCCGGTGCCCACCGCGTGACCGGGTCCTTGAGGGTGAGCTTCCCCTCGTCCACGAGGCTCATCACCGCGGCGACCGTGACGGGCTTGGTCATCGACGCGATGCGGAACAGGGTGTCGCGCTGCATGGGCAGGCCCGCGTCGATGTCACGGTGGCCGATCTCGTTGACCTGCAGCACTTCTCCGCGCTGCCAGACCAATGTCACCGCACCGGCGAGCAGGCCGGCGTCGCACACCTCTCGGATGGTGGCCTGATTGTTGTCGAGATTCACCCGGTTCAGGGTAGTGCGTGCTGTCCAGTTCGCGGCGCATGGTCGCGGGCTCCAGCGGTCATGGCATCCGCGCGGGTTTCACACACCCCGATCATGACAGCCCGCGTTACTGACGTGCGTCCACTTGTTCCGGGGAACCCCAGTCCCCACAGCCGTCCACCGCACTGTCAGCAACCATCTCGCATCGCCCGTCAGCATTATCTCTAAGCCATTCGGCCAACTCGGCCACGCTGGGGTTGTCGAATACGGCCTGGATCGGGACCTCGATCCCCAATTCAGACTGCAACCGTGCCACGAGCCGAGCCACTGACAGTGAATGTCCGCCAAGATCGAAAAATGCGTCGTCGATCCCGATCTCGGTCACCCCTAGGGTTTCGGCGAACAATTCGGCCAACACCGTTTCATGGGGATCGCGCGGCTTTCGATATGCCAGCCCGGACGTGAATTCTGCGGCGGGCAATGCCCGCCGGTCAAGCTTGCCATTGACCGTCAACGGCAACGACTCCAACAGCACGATCGCCGCCGGAACCATAAATTGGGGCAACCGCTCACCCAGGTACGCGCGCAGCTCGGCAGCTCGATCGATCGCCGAAGGGTCGTTTACGTAACCCGCAAGGCTGCTTCCATCCGTGCTCGGTCGATACACATCCGACAACGGCAGGGGCGTTGCGTCGTCTGGCGTTTGTGCGGGGCGGGTGTAGATGAGGTCGATGTGACCGGCAGTCTGCGACCAGGTCACCGCGACCGCGTATCCCGCGTGCTGCCCGAGCGCCTGACATTCGTGGGGCAACACCGCGTCGGCTCGGGTTGCTGTCGAGCTCAGATTGGTGACCGGCGACCCGTCCTCGGCGTTTGCCAGGGCCTGTGTCATCGCTACATCGGGCCATATGCCCGCATGAGGCACTCCGGTGACTCGCAGGGCCGCTGGCTGATTGCCCTGCAGATATGTGCCTAAGGAGGCCAGGCTGGCGAATTGCTGCCATGGCAGGGCCGGTACGTGCTTCCTAGAGGCCGCCACCACCGGCGCCTTCCACAACAACACGTCGTATCGGTAGCAGCTGAGCTCGTTAACGGAAGTCATTTGCTTGAGCTGGACGTCGACCGCCGCGATGTCGGGGAGGTGCTGTGGTAGCGCATCGAAAAATTCCGGCGCCAACAAGAGTTCCTGCTCGGCGAGCATGGCCCGACGCACCTGCTGACGCATCATCGCGACGGTGTCCCCTACACCCGTGGCGCCAGCGCGCAGCGTCCCGGTGGTAAATGCTTCCAGCAGTGCCAAGTTCCGCACATCGCCGACATATACCGCGCCACCCGGTGCCAGCAGCCGCAATGCCAACCTCAGCACCTCGAGCAGATACCCCGCGCTGGGGAAGTACTGGACGACCGAGTTGAGCACCACCGCATCGAAATGACCCACGGGCAAGCCGTCGGCCACGTCGGCCGGCTGCACCCGCAACCGCACCCGGTCCGCCCATGGTTGCGATGCCACCCGAGCCTGCAGCGTTTGGATCGTCGCCGCAGAGAAGTCTGTACCCCAGTACTCGACACATTCGCCGGCCAGCTCGGTAAGCAACAGTCCGCTGCCAACCCCGATCTCCAACACCCGCGCCGGGCGTAGCCGGCGGATCTGCTGCGCCGTGGCCGTCCGCCATTCCAGCATCTGCTCAACCGGGATTGGAGCGCCGGTGTAGCTGCTGGTCAAACCGTCGAAGTCGGCCTCGAAATCGGCCTCGAAATCGGCCACTGACGCGGTCGGGGAGCCCTCCTGGTCCGCTGAACCGGAATACATCCCGTCGTATGCCCGCCGCCACCGGTCGACCAGCTCCGCTTCCCGCTCCGGGTCGCGCTCCATTACCTGCCGATCAAGCACGACATAGCCCACCAACTGCTTGTCGTCCACGCCGTCGACGGCATCGGCGGCCGAGCTGGCGACCACCACCGCTTGGCTCACCAGCGGATGAGCCGCTAGCGCAGCCTCCACCTCGCCGCACTCGATTCGGAACCCGCGGATTTTGACCTGCCCGTCGGCACGCCCCAAATACTCCAGCTGCCCATCATCGCGCCAGCGCACCACATCACCGGTGCGATACATCCGAGCCCCCGGCACCCCGAACGGGCAGGCCACAAACCGCGACGCCGTCAACCCCGGCCGACGCCAATACCCATAGCTCACTCCCCGGCCCGCCACGTACAGCTCACCTGCCGCACCCGGCGGCACCGGGCGTAACCATCCATCCAGTACAAACAGCGCCGCTCCCGGCACCGGTGAGCCGATCGGCGGCGGTCCCGAACCCGGCGTCAACGGCGCACTGTTCGTCGCGTCCACCGTGGTCTCGGTGGGGCCGTAGACGTTGAGCATCACCCGCCCGGGCGCAAAGCGATCTACCACCTCGCCAGGGCAGGCCTCACCGCGCACCACCAGCGCCAACGATCCCAACTCGTCTGGTGACAGCATGCCCACAGCTGTCGGGGTCTGGCTCAAGACGTCGATCTGCTCGTCGATCAGCAGGGCGTGAAAGTCTTTGGGCGAGCGTGCAACCGCTTCGGGCACTACCACCAGCCGCCCGCCGTGCAAAAGTGCAGCCCAGACCTCGTGAACCGAAGCGTCGAAGGCATAGGAATGCCACTGGGCCCATACCCCCGCCCTGGGCAGGGGTGCATATGCCGTCTCGATCAGTTGGGTGACGTTGTGATGGCAGACCGCGACGCCTTTAGGCTTGCCGGTGGTGCCGGATGTGTAAATGATGTATGCCACATTGGTTGGGTCTGGGTGGGCCAGTCCGGTGCTGGGTTGGTCGTCAATTGCCGGGTCGTCGACATCGATCACCATGACGTCGTGACCGGTCAGCCGCGGGCACATCCCGGCGGTCGTGATGATGGCCGTGGGGGCAGCGTCCTCAACGATAAATGCGATGCGGGCGTCTGAGTCTCGAGGATCAATAGGCAGATATGCGGCTCCGGTTTTGAGCACCGCCACGATAGCGATGATCGCGAGAGCCGAACGTTCAAACAGCAGACCTACCACATCGCCAGGGCCAACCCCCGCGCCCTCCAGGAGGTGCGCAAGTCGATTGGCGGCTTCGTCGAGCTGACGGTAAGTCCACGAATCCTGCTCGAAGACCAGTGCCACCGCATCGGGGGTGCGTGCGACTTGGTAGCTGAACAACGCCGGAACAGACTCCGCAGACGACGAACCCGTCGGCTGAGTTAAGATGGCCCGGTTGCCCATGTCAGCCAGCCGGACATGCTCATATCCAGCAAGTGGATCGATCGAGGACAACGACCGCCCTGGATCTGCCGCCATCGTTACCAGCATCCGCTGCAACCGCTCCACCAGGTCGGAAGCATCGAAATCCGACAACGGATGCGCAACACCTGTCGTGCTCAGAAATACGTCATCCCCGGACCTAAAAAAGAACAACCCGAACTGGTCGACGAGGCCGAGATGGGTGGGTGTCATCCATGCGGGCGAACCAGCAAACTCGCCTGCAAGCGTAATCGGAACGAAGTTGACAACCACTCGGTTCGACATCCCAACAGGACCCCCGAGGCGGGATTCGTATTCGACAATGTGTGCCGAAAACCGCTGATGCTGCACGGTTTCGCGGATCCGTGTATCGACGTGGTCACAGAAGTCGGCCACCGAAGTCGCCGCCGAGGCATTCAACACCAGTGGTACCACTCCGGCAACCATTCCCGGCACTGCTTTTGACCTCGGATCCACCCGCCTGTTTACCGGTAAATCGAGCACCACCTCCGAACTCTCAGTGCCCCAGCCACGCACCAGCAGCGCGCACGCCGCGGTGATCACCGACGATTGACGGATTCCCAATATCGTTGACAACTCGTTGATTCTGCCGACGACAGAACGGTCAAACGCCACAAGCGCAGAACCCTCACCGAGGCAATCGCCACTCTCGGTCGAAGTCAACCGATAACGCGGACCGCTTTCCGTTGGTACGTTCTTCGCCCAATAAGCCTGATCGTCGAGGTAATCGCTGGAATCTTCGTATTCCGCCTCGCAGGCAAGCAGCTCATTCAGCGAGCCGACGTGCGACTGACTGCTAGGAATCCCCGAAGCAAGGGACGTATAGTTATCTATTGTCCAATGATAGAGAAGACCAATACCGAACCCGTCTACGACTATATGATGGCAGCATACGAACAGATAAAACTCGTCTACTTGGGTCTGCATCAATGCAAACTTGAATAGCGGTCCGCTGAATGGCATCGGTGTGCTTTGGATTAATGACGCTAGCTGACGGGCTGCCACTGCGGGTTCTGGCGAGGCCGTCAAGTCATATCGGGCGAGCTCAACGTCTTGATAATCAACCGATTTCTGGAACGGCTGGCCGTCTATTTCGAAGAATGTGGCCCTAATCGGTTCGGCATCTTGTACCGTTTTCCGAACCGCCCGCTCGACCAGATCAGGGTCTACCGGGCCTTCGATTCGCACGAGTATGCCTATGTGCCATTTCGCGCCGTGGTTGTGTACTTTGTGTGCAAGCCATATGCCCAGCTGCGCCTGTGTCAGCGGCAGCACGCTCGGATCACGTTCCATCACGCTAACGCTGTCCGGGGCGGCCTCGGCCAGCCTGCTTCCCTCGTCGGCTCCTCGGTCGTGTATCGATCCATTGCTTTCCGGTGGGATCCGTACACGCACCGCGGTCGGATTCACTGTGTCGTTGTCCAATGGATTTGAGTTCACAAACACTCCTTGAGTCCGAAAAAGAATCCATATTCTGTTTATTCTTTTATCCTTGTAAAGCGGCATGAAGGCATGACAGGGCCACCCGCGTTGCCGTGACGGTGTGATTCTTTACTGGCAATACCCGGGGTTCGGGTACGATGTCGTGCTACCTTTCGGGGCATCCGCCGGACGCGTTGCCGGCCGATTCGATAAGGCGCGCGACCGCCTGTGTGTTTAGCCCGGCGTTGTCATCCGGGTCTCAATTCGTGCCAATTACGCAAAGTCGACGGCGCCCGCTAGTTCGCGTGTCCAACGCGGCGCATAAGTGACGGCATTAGGAGGATTAGCACAACAAGACATCCGTGTCCCTCGCTTCGCTATCTCGCGTTGTCCCCCGTGTCAATTACGAGGCTATCATGCAGTCGTCCAATAAGCAGAGCAAAGGGATCTGTTGGATCGGAACGGACAGCCCGAACGACGAATCTTCATCGCAACGACACCCGGAATTAACCAAATATCTTCCGTTGCAGCCACACTCGCCGATGCGCGGATTCATACCGCAGGGCTGCGCCCAGGTGTAGCCCTGCAGGGTTTCGCTGTAGATGTCGTAGCAGTAGTCGACCAGCGCTCGGCGCGGCTCGACTATCTGGATTCGGAGGACCAGCCCAAAGGGATTGCGTACGATACGATCTCGTGGTCGTTCCGGATGGAGACCACGCTCGCTCAGCAGCCTGGCGGCCAACATCGTCGCGCGGGGCAACCGCGACCGCCTCGGCTGCCGCATCACCGTCAACGGTATTGTCCGCGAAGCGCTTCTGGTTATGCCGCACCACGCCGAGACGACGTGCCTGGTGAGATCCGAGTGACGGCCGAGCCCCGCATCGGCCTGCTGTTTACCGCCGCCCGGACGATCCGTTGGCTGGCGCTGCCGATCGTCGTGATTTGGGCGGCGCTGACCGTCGTCGTGAACATCGCGGTTCCGCAGCTGTCCGAGATCGCAAGAGCCCGATCTCGTTGAGGCCCAGCGACGCTCCCTCGTTGGCCGCCATGAAGCGGGTCGGCAGAGCCTTCCAGCAGTTCGATTCCGCCACCACAGCGATGATGGTGCCGGAAAGCCGGGACGAGCCCGGCGGCGATGCGCATCGGTATTGCGACACACTCGTCACCAAACGTTCGCAACACACCGCCCACGTTGAACACGTTGAGAACTTCTGGGGCGACAGCCCGACCGCGGCCGGTTCGCAGAGCGCCGACGGCAACGCCGCGTATGTCGAGCTGTACCTCGCGGGCAACCAAAACAGCTCGCAGGCCAACGGTTCCGTGGCCGCAGTTCGGCAGATCGTCGACGGCGTGGGCCCCCTGCTTGGCGTCAAGGCCTACGTGACCGGCCCGCGCCCGCTGTCGGCCGACCGACGCGAGTGCGGTGACCGCGGCCGGACCACGATCGCCGGCATCACGATCCTGGTGATCGCCATCGTGCTGTTCATCGCCACCAGTCACCGCCGATGGTGCTGTGTGTGTGCTGCTCATGTCGGGATCGAGCGGGTGGCGGTCCAGGGCGTCATTGCGGCCCTGGCCAGCGCCGACGTCATCGGCCTGTCCACCTTCGCGGTCAGCGTGATGGTGGCACTGACCACAGCGGCCGCGACCGACTGTGCCATTTTCCTCTTCGGTCGCCATCAAGAAGCGCGCACCGCCGGCGAGGACCGAGAATCCGCCTACTAGACCATGTTTCGCGGCGCCGACCACGTGGTGTGGGGACCGGGCCTGACCGTCGCCGGGGCGACCTTCTGCGTGCGCTTCACGAGGCTGACCGTCGTCAACACGCTCGGGCGCGCCACGCTCCTTCTCCGTACTGGTGGTGATTATGGCCTCCCTCGCCCTGGCTCCCGCCGTGATCTCGCTCACGGGCCGGTTCGGCGCACTATACAAAAAACTCAACACGTTCGCCGCTATTTTGACGCGCCGGCAAAATAACGCGCCTCTTCGAGGGCCCAGCCGCGCACTGCGCGCGAGCACGCCGGTCCCACGGCACTGGTGGGGCGCGTCCGGAAAGCGCCGTACGCTCCAAGTGCTAGGCTGCCGTGCAGTCGACATCCTTTAACGGACCGTCCGGAGAGGCGGGGAAGGAGGTCAAGTTTCGTATGGGTGCTGCGGGTGACACCGGCGGCGAATCCCGCGAGTTGATGTCGGCGGCCGACGTCGGCCGTACCATTTCCCGGATCGCGCACCAGATCATCGAGAAGACCGCGCTCGACGGTCCCGACGCGCCACGCGTCGTGCTCCTGGGGATTCCGACCCGCGGCGTGCTCCTGGCCGAACGGCTGGCAGCCAACATCGGCGAATACAGCGGGGTCGACGTCGCGCACGGCGGCCTCGACATCACCCTCTACCGCGATGACCTGATGCAGAAGCCGCCGCGCCCGCTCGAGGCCACCTCGATCCCCGCCGGTGGGGTCGACGACGCGCTGGTGATCCTCGTCGACGATGTGTTGTACTCCGGGCGGTCGGTGCGCTCCGCCCTGGATGCGCTGCGCGACGTCGGCCGGCCGCGGGCGGTGCAGCTGGCGGTGCTGGTCGACCGGGGTCACCGCGAGCTGCCGCTGCGCGCCGACTACGTGGGCAAGAACGTCCCGACCTCCCGCGCCGAGAGCGTGCACGTGCTGCTGAACGAGCACGACGGCCGCGACGGGGTGGTGATCTCCCGATGACGCGGCACCTGCTCGCCGCCGGCGACCTCACCCGCGACGACGCGACGGCCATCCTCGATGATGCCGACCGTTTCGCGCAGGCGCTGGTGGGCCGCGAGATCAAGAAGCTGCCGACGTTGCGTGGCCGCACCGTGATCACCATGTTCTACGAAAACTCCACCCGCACCCGCGTGTCGTTCGAGGTCGCCGGCAAGTGGATGAGCGCGGACGTGATCAACGTCAGCGCGACCGGATCGTCGGTGGGCAAGGGGGAGTCGCTGCGCGACACCGCCCTGACGCTGCGCGCGGCCGGCGCCGACGCCCTGATCATCCGGCATCCGGCATCCGGCGCCGCGCACCTGCTCGCCGAGTGGACGTGCGCGAGCGGGTCTGGGCCGTCGGTGATCAACGCGGGCGACGGCACGCACGAACACCCGACGCAGGCGCTGCTCGACGCGCTCACCATCCGCCAGCGCCTCGGCGGGATCGAGGGCCGGCGCGTCGTGATTGTCGGCGACATCCTGCACAGCCGGGTCGCCCGTTCCAATGTCATGCTGCTGGACACCCTGGGTGCCGAGGTGGTCCTTGTCGCGCCGCCGACGCTGCTGCCCGTCGGGGTCGAGGGGTGGCCGGTCACCGTGTCGCACGACTTCGACGCCGAGTTGCCCGCCGCCGACGCGGTGCTGATGCTGCGGGTGCAGGCCGAGCGGATGAACGGCGGCTTCTTCCCGTCGGTGCGCGAATACTCGTCGCGGTACGGGCTTTCCGACCGCCGGCAGGCGATGCTTCCCGGCCACGCCGTGGTGCTGCATCCGGGGCCGATGCTGCGGGGCATGGAGATTTCGTCGTCTGTGGCCGACTCCTCGCAGTCGGCCGTCCTGCAACAGGTTTCCAACGGCGTGCACGTCCGGATGGCCGTGCTGTTCCACGTCTTGGTGGGGGCAGAGGAGATCGCTGCGTGAGCGTGTTCATCCGCGGGGTGCGGCTGTACGGTGAAGGTGACGCTGTCGACGTGCTCGTCGCCGACGGTCAGATCGCCGAAATCGCGCCACAGCTCGACATTCCCGGTGACGCCGACGTCATCGACGCAGGCGGACACGTGCTGCTGCCCGGGCTGGTCGACCTGCACACCCACCTGCGCGAGCCCGGCCGCGAATACGCCGAAGACATTGAATCTGGTTCGGCCGCAGCGGCTTTGGGAGGATTCACGGCGGTGTTCGCGATGGCCAACACCAACCCGGTGGCCGACAGCCCGGTGGTCACCGACCACGTGTGGCAGCGCGGCCAGCAGGTCGGGCTGGTCGACGTGCACCCCGTCGGCGCCGTCACCGTCGGGCTGGCCGGGGCCGAGCTCACCGAGATGGGCATGATGGCCGCCGGGGCCGCCCAGGTGCGGATGTTCTCCGACGACGGCGTCTGCGTGCACGACCCGCTCGTGATGCGCCGCGCCCTCGAATACGCCACCGGCCTGGGCGTGCTCATCGCCCAGCACGCCGAGGAGCCGCGGCTGACCCTCGGTGCCGTCGCGCACGAGGGACCCGCCGCCGCCCGGCTTGGCTTGTCCGGATGGCCGAGGGCCGCCGAAGAGTCGATCGTCGCGCGTGACGCCCTGCTGGCGCGGGACGCCGGCGCCCGGGTGCACATCTGCCACGCCTCCACCGCGGGCACCGTGGAGCTTCTCAAATGGGCTAAGCAGCAAGGCATCTCGATCACCGCCGAGGTAACCCCACATCACCTGATGCTCGACGACGGCAGGCTCGCCGGCTACGACGGGGTAAACCGGGTGAATCCGCCGCTGCGTGAGTCGTCCGACGCCGCGGCGCTGCGGCAAGCGCTGGCCGACGGGATCATCGACTGTGTGGCGACCGACCATGCACCGCACGCCGAACACGAGAAATGCGTCGAGTTCTCCGCGGCCCGCCCGGGCATGCTGGGTTTGCAGACGGCGCTGTCGGTCGTGGTGCAGACGATGGTGGTGCCCGGGCTGCTGACATGGCGCGGTCTCGCGCGGGTGATGAGCGAAAACCCGGCCCGCATCGTCGGTTTGCCCGACCACGGCCGCCCACTGGAGGTGGGGGAGCCCGCCAATCTCACGGTCGTCAACGCGGACGCCACCTGGACGGTCGCCGGGTCGGACTTCGCGAGCCGATCGGCCAACACGCCGTATGAGTCCATGACCCTGCCGGCCACCGTGACCGCGACGCTGCTGCGCGGAAAGGTCACCGCGCGGGACGGGAAGTGTTCGGGATGAATTCGGGCACCCTGGTGGGCTCGCTGATCTTCGCCGCGGTCGTGGTGGTGGTGATCGCGGTGGTGATCCAGCTGATGATGCGCAGCTGGCGCCGCCGCTCGCAGCGGCAGGAGGAACTCATCGGCGACCGGCCCGACGTGCCGGACCAGGTGGGCGCCGCCCTGGTCACCACTCGCGGCCACTATTGCGGTTCGATGATGGCGCCGGGATGGAACGAGCGCATCGCGGCCGGCGATCTCGGTTTCCGCAGCAGAGCGGTAATGACCCGCTACGCCGGCGGAATCTTGGTGGAACGCTTTCGGGCGCAGCCGATTTGGATACCGAAGGACTCGGTCACCGCCATCCGCATCGAGCGCAGCATGGGGGGCAGGGCCGTGGCCCGGATCGGGATACTGGCGATCCGGTGGCGGCTGCCCTCGGGCGTCGAGATCGACACCGGCTTCCGGGCGAATCACCGCGACGACTATGCCGAGTGGCTGGAGTCCCAGCAGGAGGGAGCCGCGTGAACAACAAAGCGGTATTGATTCTCGAAGACGGCCGCGTCTTCACCGGGACGCCGTTCGGCAAGGTCGGCCAAACGCTGGGCGAGGCGGTGTTCTCCACCGCGATGTCCGGCTATCAAGAGACGCTGACCGATCCCAGCTATCACCGCCAGATCGTCGTGGCGACCGCGCCGCAAATCGGCAACACCGGCTGGAACGCCGAGGACGCCGAGAGCCGCGGCGACAAGATCTGGGTGGCCGGATACGCCGTGCGCGACCCGTCGCCGCGCGCGTCAAACTGGCGTGCCACCGGCACGCTCGAGGACGAGCTGGTGCGCCAGCACATCGTCGGGATCGCCGGCATCGACACCCGGGCCGTGGTGCGCCACCTTCGCAGCCGCGGGTCCATGAAGGCCGGGGTGTTCTCCGGTGCGGCGCTCGCCGCTCCGGACGAGCTGCTGGAGCGGGTTCGCGGCCAGGCGTCCATGCTGGGCGCCGACCTCGCGGGCGAGGTCAGCACCCCGGACGTCTACATCGTCGAACCCGAGGTGCCGCACCGCTTTACCGTCGCGGCAATCGACCTGGGCATCAAGACCAACACCCCCCGCAACTTCTCCCGGCGCGGCGTGCGCAGTCACGTGCTGCCGGCCTCGGCGACCTTCGATCAGATTGCCGAGATCTCCCCGGACGGCGTGTTCCTGTCCAACGGCCCCGGCGACCCGGCCACTGCCGACCACGTCGTGGACGTCACCCAGCGGGTGCTTCAGGCCGGGATCCCACTGTTCGGAATCTGTTTCGGCAATCAGATTCTGGGCCGGGCGCTGGGCCTGTCCACCTACAAGATGGTCTTCGGCCACCGCGGCATCAACATCCCGGTCATGGATCACGTGACCGGCCGCGTCGCGGTCACCGCCCAGAACCACGGCTTCGCCCTGGAAGGGGAGGCGGGCCAGTCGTTCGACACACCGTTCGGCCAGGCGGTTGTCAGCCACACCTGCGCCAACGACGGGGTGGTCGAGGGGGTCAAACTCACCAGCGGGCGCGCCTTTTCGGTGCAGTACCACCCCGAAGCCGCCGCCGGGCCGCACGACGCGGAATACCTATTCGACCAATTCATCGACCTGATGGAAAGCGACCGATGACCGCCGCCGCCGCGAGCGTGCGCAGCGGTACGCAGATGTCGGCGTGTCGGCGTACAAACACGCACGCTCGCGCCAAGGAAGGGGAACGCTAGTGCCGCGTCGCACCGACCTCAACCACGTGCTGGTGATCGGCTCCGGGCCGATCGTCATCGGCCAGGCCGCGGAGTTCGACTACTCGGGCACCCAGGCCTGCCGGGTGCTGCGCGCCGAGGGGCTGCAGGTCAGCCTCATCAATTCCAATCCGGCCACCATCATGACCGACCCCGAGTACGCCGACCACACCTACGTAGAGCCGATCACGCCGGCGTTCGTCGAGAAGGTGATCGCCCAGCAGGCCAGGCGCGGCAACAAGATCGACGCCGTCCTGGCCACACTGGGCGGCCAGACGGCGCTCAACACCGCCGTCGCGCTGTACGAGAACGGGGCGCTGGAGCGCTACGACGTCGAGCTGATCGGCGCCGACTTCGACGCGATCCAGCGCGGCGAAGACCGGCAGCGGTTCAAGGACATCGTCGCCAAGGTGGGCGGCGAATCCGCCCGCAGCCGCGTGTGCTTCACCATGGACGAGGTCCGTGAGACGGTCGGGGAGGTCGGCCTGCCGGTCGTCGTGCGGCCGAGCTTCACCATGGGCGGGCTGGGTTCGGGGATGGCCTATTCCGCCGACGAGGTGGAACGGATGGCCGGCGCCGGGCTGGCCGCCTCGCCCAGCGCCAACGTGCTCATCGAGGAATCCATCTTCGGCTGGAAGGAATTCGAGCTCGAGCTGATGCGTGACGGCAACGACAACGTCGTGGTGGTCTGCTCGATCGAGAACGTCGACCCGATGGGCGTGCACACCGGCGACTCGGTCACCGTCGCGCCCGCGATGACGCTGACCGACCGCGAATACCAGCGGATGCGCGACCTGGGCATCGCGATCCTGCGCGAGGTCGGCGTCGACACCGGCGGCTGCAACATCCAGTTCGCCGTCAATCCCCGGGACGGGCGGCTGATCGTCGTCGAGATGAACCCGCGGGTGTCCCGGTCGAGCGCGCTGGCGTCCAAGGCCACCGGCTTCCCGATCGCCAAGATCGCCGCCAAGCTCGCCATCGGCTACACCCTCGACGAGATCGTCAACGACATCACCAAGGAGACCCCGGCCTGCTTCGAACCCACCCTCGACTACGTCGTCGTCAAGGCGCCGCGCTTCGCGTTCGAGAAGTTCCCCGGCGCCGATCCCGTCCTGACCACCACGATGAAGTCCGTCGGCGAGGCGATGTCGTTGGGCCGCAACTTCATCGAGGCCCTCGGCAAGGTGATGCGGTCGCTGGAGACCACCCGGGCCGGATTCTGGACGAAGCCGGATCCCGACGGCGGACTCGACGACGTCCTGACGCGGCTGCGGACGCCGACCGAGGGGCGGCTCTACGACGTCGAGCTGGCGTTGCGGCTGGGCGGCTCGGTGGAGCAGGTGGCCGAGGCGTCCGGCATCGACCCCTGGTTCGTCGCCGAGATCGACGAGCTGGTACGGCTCCGCGAGGACCTGGTCGCCGCCCCGGTCCTCGACGCGGACCTGCTGCGGCGCGGCAAGCACAGCGGGCTGTCGGACCGTCAAATCGCCGCTCTGCGGCCCGAATTGGCCGGCGAGAACGGGGTCCGCTCGCTGCGCGAACGGCTCGGCATCCACCCGGTGTACAAGACCGTGGACACCTGCGCGGCCGAGTTCGAGGCCAAGACGCCGTATCACTACAGCAGCTATGAGCTCGACCCCGCCGCCGAGACCGAGGTCGCCCCGCAGGCCGAGCGGCCCAAGGTGCTGATCCTCGGGTCCGGTCCGAACCGGATCGGCCAGGGCATCGAGTTCGACTACAGCTGCGTGCACGCGGCAACGACGTTGAGCCAGGCCGGCTTTGAGACCGTGATGGTCAACTGCAACCCGGAGACGGTGTCCACCGACTACGACACCGCCGACCGGCTGTACTTCGAGCCGCTGACCTTCGAGGACGTGTGCGAGGTCTTCCGCGCCGAAAGCGAGTCCGCCGGTGGCGGCCCCGGAGTGGCCGGCGTGATCGTGCAGCTCGGCGGCCAGACCCCCCTCGGCCTGGCGCAGCGCCTCGCCGACGTCGGCATCCCGATCGTGGGCACCCCGCCGGAGGCGATCGACCTGGCCGAGGACCGCGGCGCCTTCGGCGACGTCCTCACCACCGCGGGGCTGCCGGCGCCGAAGTACGGCACCGCAACGACCTTCGCGCAGGCCCGCCGGATCGCCGACGAGATCGGCTACCCGGTGCTGGTGCGCCCGTCGTACGTGCTCGGCGGCCGCGGCATGGAGATCGTCTACGACGAGGAGACCCTGAAGAGCTACATCGCCCGCGCCACCGAGCTCTCGCCCGAGCACCCGGTGCTGGTGGACCGCTTCCTCGAAGACGCGGTGGAGATCGACGTCGACGCGCTGTGCGACGGCGCCGAGGTCTACATCGGCGGCGTCATGGAACACATCGAGGAGGCTGGCATCCACTCCGGCGACTCGGCCTGCGCGCTGCCGCCGGTCACGCTGGGCCGCAGCGACATCGAGAAGGTGCGCCGCGCGACGGAAGCCATCGCCCACGGCATCGGCGTTATCGGGTTGCTCAACGTGCAGTACGCCCTGAAGGACGACATCCTCTACGTCCTGGAGGCCAACCCGAGAGCGAGCCGTACCGTTCCTTTCGTCTCCAAGGCCACCGCGATCCCCTTGGCCAAGGCCTGCGCCCGGATCATGCTGGGCGCCAGCATTTCCCAACTCCGCGATGAAGGCATGCTGGCGCGCGAAGGCGACGGTGCGCACGCGCCGCCGGAGGCCCCGATCGCGGTTAAGGAGGCGGTGCTGCCGTTCCACCGGTTCCGCCGCGCCGACGGTGCGGCCATCGATTCGCTGCTGGGTCCGGAAATGAAGTCGACCGGCGAGGTGATGGGCATCGACCGCGACTTCGGCACCGCCTTCGCCAAGAGCCAGACCGCCGCCTACGGGTCGCTGCCGGCCCAGGGCACCGTGTTCGTGTCGGTCGCCAACCGGGACAAGCGCTCACTGGTGTTCCCGGTCAAGCGCCTGGCCGACCTCGGATTTCGCGTCCTGGCCACCGAGGGTACCGCGGAGATGTTGCGCCGCAACGGAATACCGTGCGACGAGGTGCGTAAGCACTTCGAGCCGCCGCAGCAGGGTCGCCCGGCCGAGTCGGCCGTCGACGCGATCAGGGCCGGCGAGGTCGACATGGTGATCAACACGCCTTACGGCAACTCCGGTCCGCGCGTCGACGGTTACGAGATCCGCTCCGTGGCCGTATCGGTCAACATTCCCTGCGTCACCACGGTGCAGGGCGCCTCGGCCGCGATTCAGGGCATCGAGGCGGGCATCCGCGGCGACATCGACGTGCGGTCGCTGCAGGAGTTGCACAGCGCGATCGGCCCGGGCAACCCGCGGTGACGGGGTTCGGCGCCCGGCTGGCCGAGGCGAAGGCGCGCCGCGGGCCGCTGTGCCTGGGCATCGACCCGCATCCCGAGCTGTTGCGAGCGTGGGGCCTGCCGGTGACCGTCGATGGCCTCGCGGCGTTCTGCGACACCTGCGTCGAGGCGTTCGCGGGGTTCGCGGTCGTCAAGCCCCAGGTGGCGTTTTTCGAGGCCTACGGCTCGGCCGGGTTCGCGGTACTCGAACGCACCATCGCCGCGCTGCGCGCGGCCGGCGTCCTGGTGCTGGCCGACGCCAAGCGCGGCGACATCGGGACCACGATGGCCGCCTATGCGGCCGCCTGGGCTGGCGATTCGCCCCTGGCCGCCGACGCGGTGACGGCCTCGCCGTACCTGGGATTCGGCGCGCTGCGGCCGCTGCTGGAGGCCGCGGCGGCTCACGACCGCGGCGTCTTCGTGCTGGCGGCGACGTCCAACCCCGAGGGGGCGACCGTGCAGCGCGCGGCCTTCGACGGCCGCACCGTGGCGCAGCTCGTCGTCGACCAGGCGGCCGTGGTGAACAGGTCCATGAGCACCTCGGAGCCCGGCTACGTGGGCGTGGTGGTCGGTGCGACGGTGTTCGAGGCGCCCGACGTGAGCGCGCTGGGCGGCCCGGTGCTGGTCCCCGGTGTCGGGGCGCAGGGCGGGCGGCCGGATGCGCTGGGCGGCCTCGGTGGCGCGGCGCCGGGGCAGCTGCTGCCCGCCGTCGCCCGCGAGGTGCTGCGCGCCGGGCCGCGCGTGGCCGAACTGCGGGCCGCTGCCGAACGGATGCTGACGGCCGTCGCCTACCTGGGGGCCTAACCTAGCGCGCCCCTGTCTCGACGATCACGGTGGTGGCCTTGACGACGGCCACCGCCACGCTCCCGGGCCGGAGCTTGAGCTCCTCGGCCGCCTCGGTGCTCATCAGCGACACCACCGTGAACGGCCCGCACTGCATCTCGACCTGGGTCATCACCTTGTCGCTGACCACCTCGGTGACCAGCCCCACGAACCGGTTGCGGGCCGAGCTGCCGATGCTGAGCGGATCCGGCGGGGGAGCGGGCGCGTTGGTGCGGGCGAACTGGGCCAGGTCCTCGCTGGCGATCACCTTGCGGCCGGCCGCGTCGTGGCTGACCGCCAACGTGCCCTGGTTGATCCATCGCCGCACGGTGTCGTCACTGACCCCCAGCAGCTCCGCCGCCTGGCGGATCCGCAGGTTTGGCACCGGTCGATCGTAACCGCTGGGCCACCCGCGTTGAACTGCGCCTACGCGACACGCGCGACGCGCGCGGTGAAAATCGGTGATCCCCGGCACGGCCGCTCGCCGGCGCCGCGCGGGGCCGCCGGCGGCGACCGGTGCTGCGGCGTCCGCCGACCCTCGGGGAGCGTAAAAGCCCAGGTAAAGGGGCTATCGGCCGGCCGCCGGCGACGCCGTCGCCAGAGTCCGGACGAACCGGTCGGCGGTCCCGTTCGGCGCGTCACGGGGGCGACGCGCGGGGCCCACGCTGGGCGTTTGTTCCCCTCAACCAGGGGGTCGGGTTAGATTTCGTTCGGAACCGTGAGTACGGTCGTCTCCGCTGGCAGAAGTACCTGGCAGAAACAAGATCGATTCGGATCGATTGATCAGATACGGAGGAACCGTGGCCCTTCCCCAGTTGACCGACGAGCAGCGCGCGGCCGCTTTGGAGAAGGCGGCTGCCGCACGTCGTGCACGAGCAGAGCTCAAGGACCGGCTGAAGCGTGGCGGCACCAACCTTTCGCAGGTGCTCAAGGACGCCGAGACCGACGAAGTCCTGGGCAAGATGAAGGTTTCGGCGCTGCTGGAGGCGTTGCCCAAGGTGGGCAAGGTCAAGGCGCAGGAAATCATGACCGAGCTGGAGATCGCCCCGACCCGCCGCCTGCGGGGCCTCGGCGATCGGCAGCGCAAGGCCCTGCTGGAAAAGTTCGGCTCCGCCTAATCCGCACCCAGGTGGGCCAACCCACCCGGACGCGCCCATGAGCGCCGGCGGGGGACCGGACACCGAGCGCGGCACCCGTCCCGAGCCGCAAGGCAAGGGGCGCGTGGTCGTGCTGTCCGGTCCCTCCGCGGTCGGCAAGTCAACCGTGGTCAGGTGTCTGCGGGAACGCATCCCCGACCTGCACTTCAGCGTCTCGGCGACCACCCGGGCGCCCCGGCCGGGCGAGATTGACGGCGTCGACTACCACTTCGTCACCCCGGTCCGCTTCCAGCAGCTCATCGACGAGGGTGCGCTGCTGGAATGGGCGGACATCCACGGCGGGCTGCACCGATCGGGCACCCTCGCCGAGCCCGTCCGGGCCGCGGCCGCCGCCGGGCGCCCCGTGCTCATCGAGGTCGACCTGGCCGGGGCCAGGGCGGTCAAGAAGGCGATGCCCGAGGCCGTCACGGTGTTCCTGGCACCTCCCAGCTGGGAGGATCTGGAGGCCCGGCTGATCGGCCGTGGCACCGAGACGCCGGAGGCGATACGGCGTCGCCTGGACACCGCCCGCGTGGAATTGGCGGCCCAGGGCGACTTCGACGAGGTCGTGGTGAACCGACGATTGGAGTCTGCGTGCGCGGAATTGGTATCCTTGCTGGTGGGAACTGCACCGGGCCCGGCATAACGGCCTGATCAGAAGCCAGACCAGATCCAGACGCCATCGAGCATCGAGTTTCCAGCGGTTCACCAACCGCTCTAATCCGCCAGGAGATTGACCTACGTGACACTTCCGCAGTCCGACGCGCAGCTGACCGCCGTCCCCGACCAGTTCGACCCGTCGGCAGGGGGCCAGCGCGTCTACGACACCCCGCTGGGCATCACCAACCCGCCCATCGACGAGTTGCTGGACCGCGTCTCGAGCAAGTACGCCCTCGTGATCTACGCGGCCAAGCGGGCCCGGCAGATCAACGACTACTACAACCAGCTCGGCGAGGGCATCCTCGAATACGTCGGCCCGCTCGTCGAGCCCGGCCTTCAGGAAAAGCCCCTGTCCATCGCGATGCGCGAGATCCACGCCGACCTGCTCGAGCACACCGAGGGCGAGTAACGAGGCAGGCGCAGGCGCTGTGGAGCGTAAGCGGATCGTCATCGGCGTCTCCGGCGGCATCGCCGCCTACAAGGCGTGCACCGTCGTCCGTCAGCTCTCCGAGGCCGGCCACTCGGTCCGGGTCATCCCCACCGAGTCCGCCCTGCGGTTCGTGGGTGCCGCCACCTTCGAGGCCCTCTCCGGCCAGCCGGTGACCACCGGCGTCTTCGAGGGCGTCCCCGACGTGCCGCACGTGCACCTCGGCCAGCAGGCCGACCTGGTGGTGGTGGCGCCAGCCACCGCCGACCTGCTTGCCCGCGCCGTCGCCGGCCGGGCCGACGACCTGCTCACCGCGACCCTGCTCACCGCCCGCTGTCCCGTGCTGTTCGCGCCGGCCATGCACACCGAGATGTGGTTGCACCCGGCCACCGTCGACAACGTGGCCACGCTGCGCCGGCGCGGCGCCGTGGTGCTGGAGCCGGCGTCCGGGCGCCTCACCGGCAGCGACAGCGGGGCGGGCCGGCTGCCGGAAGCCGAGGAGATCACCACCCTGGCCCAACTGCTCCTCGAGCGCCACGACGCCCTGCCGTACGACCTGTCCGGCTGGCGGCTGCTGGTCACCGCCGGCGGCACCCGCGAACCGATCGACCCGGTGCGGTTCATCGGAAACCGCAGCTCTGGCAAACAGGGGTACGCCGTGGCGCGGGTCGCCGCGCAGCGCGGCGCCCAGGTGACGCTGATCGCCGGCCACACCGCCGGGCTCATCGACCCGGCCGGCGTCGAGGTCGTCCACGTCAGCTCGGCCGAGCAGCTCGGCGACGCGGTGTCCAAGCACGCCCCCGAGGCGGACGTTTTGGTGATGGCCGCGGCCGTCGCCGACTTCCGGCCCGCCCACGTCGCCGCCGCCAAGATCAAAAAGGGCCCGGACGACCGGGAGGAACCGCCGGCCATCGAGCTGGTGCGCAACGACGACGTCCTGGCCGGCGTGGTGCGGGCGCGCTCGCACGGCGAGCTCCCCAACATGCGCGCGATCGTGGGCTTCGCCGCCGAGACCGGCGACGCCAACGGCGACGTGCTGTTCCACGCCCGCGCGAAGCTGTGCCGCAAGGGATGCGACCTGCTGGTCGTCAACGCGGTCGGGGACGGCAGGGCGTTCGAGGTGGACAACAACGACGGCTGGCTGCTGGCGTCCGACGGGACCGAGTCGGCGCTGCAGCACGGCTCGAAGACGCACATGGCGAGTCGTATTGTTGACGCGATCGTCTCGTTCCTGCACGGCGACGGCGAGTAGGCGAGTAGACAGCGCGGATCTGTACGGCGCCTGGGTAGGTGCTGGGCGATCCCCCGCCCGGACGGACTGCGGCAACACCGGCCGATATGATTCGGCTAACTAATTATCGGAAGGACTGAGACTGTGAGCGAAAAGGGTCGGCTGTTTACCAGTGAGTCGGTGACCGAGGGCCATCCCGACAAAATCTGTGACGCGATCAGCGACTCGGTGCTCGACGCCCTGCTCGCGGACGACCCCCGCTCACGCGTCGCGGTCGAGACGCTGGTGACCACCGGGCAGGTGCACGTGGTCGGCGAGGTGACCACGACCGCCAAGGAGGCGTTCGCCGACATCACCAACACCGTCCGCGCTCGCATCCTCGACATCGGCTACGACTCGTCGGAAAAGGGCTTCGACGGGGCGTCGTGCGGGGTCAACATCGGCATCGGCGCGCAGTCGCCCGACATCGCGCAGGGCGTGGACACCGCCCACGAGGCGCGCGTCGAGGGCGCCGCGGACCCGCTGGACTCGCAGGGCGCCGGCGACCAGGGCCTGATGTTCGGCTACGCGATCAACGACACCCCCGAGCTGATGCCCCTGCCCATCGCGCTGGCCCACCGGCTGTCGCGGCGGCTGACCGAGGTGCGCAAGAACGGGACGCTGGCCTACCTGCGTCCCGACGGTAAGACGCAGGTCACCATCGAATACGAGGACGACGTCCCGGTCCGGTTGGACACCGTGGTGATCTCCACCCAGCACGCCGACGGCATCGACTTGGAAAAGACGCTGGATCCCGACCTGCGGGAGCACGTGATCAAGACCGTGCTGGCGGACTTGGCGCACGAGACCCTGGACTCCTCGTCGACCCGGGTGCTGATCAACCCGACCGGCAAGTTCGTCGTCGGCGGCCCGATGGGCGACGCCGGCCTGACGGGCCGCAAGATCATCGTCGACACCTACGGCGGCTGGGCCCGCCACGGCGGCGGCGCCTTCTCCGGCAAGGACCCGTCGAAGGTGGACCGGTCGGCGGCGTACGCGATGCGCTGGGTCGCCAAGAACATCGTCGCCGCCGGGCTGGCCGAGCGGGTCGAGGTGCAGGTGGCCTACGCCATCGGTAAGGCCGCCCCGGTCGGCTTGTTCATCGAGACGTTCGGCACCGCGACCGTCGACCCGGTCAAGATCGAGAAGATCGTGCCCGAGGTGTTCGACCTGCGACCCGGCGCGATCGTTCGCGACCTGGACCTGCTGCGCCCGATCTACGCGCAGACCGCCGCGTACGGGCACTTCGGCCGCACCGACATCGACCTGCCCTGGGAGCGGCTCGACAAGGTCGACGATCTAAAGCGCGCCGTCTAGGACGGCTGTCGGGGCGGCGGGTGGTCCGCGTCTAGCGCGGGCAGCCCGTCGATGCTGCGCCGGTTGCGCTCGACGGCCCGGACGAACTTCTCGTCGGTCGCCTTGGTGTGGTGCGCGTCGAGGACCGGCCGTTCGTCGATGAGCTCGTAGTAGGGCACCGCGAACCCGCAGGCGTCGGCGATGCGCTCTATGTCGACGACGATGGCGGCGCGCACCCCCGCGCGCTCCTTCCCGAAACGGGTTGCCAGGCCGTCGAATTCGGGGTCGTCGGGGCGGACCACCCGCCCCGTGCCGAACAGCCGCAGGATGCGTGAGTTGCGGGTGAACGAGCAGAACATGATGGTGATCCGACCGTTGTCGCGCAGGTGGGCGATGGTCTCGGCGCCGCTGCCGAACAGGTCGAGGTAGGCAACGGTGCGCTCGTCCAGCACCGCGAAGGTGTCCCGGTATCCCTTGGGCGACAGGTTGATTCGGCCGCCCTCGGATGGGGCGGTGGCCACGAAGAAGACGGCTTGCCGATCGATGAAGTCCCGGAGCGAGTCATCGATATGCGGAAACTCTTTCGCCACGCGTGCAGCGTAGCGCTACGCCGAGAACCGGTAGTCGGCCAAGTCGAATCGGCGGCTGCGCCAGTACGCCTCGGCCGTGGTGGCCGGGCGTAGCGGCACGTCACCGTTCTTGTCGAAGTAATAACTGTTGGCCAGCCGGCAGCTGTCCTGCCAGAAGATCTGCCGGTGCCGCTTGCGCATCATCTCGGCGAAGTATCGGGCGTTCGCCTCCGCGGTCACCTCGACGCGGGCGGCGCCGGTGCGCCGCGCCCGCTTGAGGCACCGCACGATGTGATGGGTCTGCGCCTCAATGAGCGCGAAATACGACGAGCCGACGTAGCCGTACGGGCCGAACACGCTGAACATGTTCGGGAATCCGGGAACGCTGACCCCCTCGTACGCCTGCAATCGGTGCTCGTCCCAGAACCGGCTCAACGACACGCCGCCGCTGCCGGTGACCGCGAACGTGGGGACGTTGTCGGTGTCCATCACCCTGAAGCCGGTGGCGAGGATCAGCACATCGACCTCGTGGCTCTCGCCGTCCGTGGTGGCCACGGCGGACGCCGTGATCTTGTCGATCGGCTCGGTGACCAACCGGACGTTGTCGCGGTTGAACGTGGCGAGGTAGCCGTTGTGGAAGCCGGGCCGCTTGCAGCCGACGGCGTAGCGCGGGGTGAGTCGCTCGCGGACGGTGGGATCGTGGACCTGCTGGCGCAGATATGACCGCCCCGCCGACTCCATCCGCTTGGCGAGCGGGAACACGGTGAAGTACTGCGCGGAAAGCGGAAAGGTCAGCTCGACGAACGCCTGGCTGAGCGCCCGCTGGACCACCTTGCCGCCGGGGACGCGCATCGCCCAGCGCGCCGCCGCGGGCAGCGGGACGTCGAACTTGGGGAAGCACCAGATCGGGGTGCGCTGAAAGACGGTGAGCGTACAGACCCTCGGCGCGATCTCGGGGATCACCTGCACGGCCGAGGCGCCGGTGCCGATCACGGCGACACGCTTGCCGGTGAGGTCCTGGCCGTGGTCCCAGCGCGCCGTGTGCATGGTGATCCCGGCGAACGAGTCGACGCCGTCGATGTCGGGCGACTTGGGCACGGTCAGCACGCCGCTCGCGCTGATCAGGAACCGGGCGGTGATCTCGCCCCCGGGTTCCGTCCGAACCCGCCAGAGGGTGTTGTCGTCGTCGAATTCCGCGGCGATCACCTTGGTGTTGAAGCGGATTCGCGAGCCAACGCCGTACTTGTCGACGCAGTGTTCGGCGTACGCCTTCAGCTCGCGGCCGGGCGCGTAGGTGCGCGACCAGCGGGTGCTCTGCTCGAAGGAGAACTGGTAGGAGAACGACGGAATGTCCACGGCGATGCCGGGATAGGTGTTCCAGTGCCACGTCCCGCCGACCCCGTCGCCGGCCTCGACGATCAGGTAGTCGCGCAGGCCGGCTTCGTCGAGCTTGATGGCGGCGCCGATGCCGGAGAACCCGGCGCCGACGATCAGCGCGTGGTGGTCGGGAACGATGGTCATCAGAGCCCCTACTCGTGTAGCGCCTTCCGTAACGCGGCCAGCCCGCGGCCGGTGGCCTCGGCCGCGGCGGGAATCACCAGGGCGAAGCTGACGTAGCCGTGCACCAGCGTCGGTTCGTGGCTCAGCTCGGCCGGTACGCCCGCAGCGCTGAGCAATTCGGCGTAGCGGGCGCCGTCGTCGCGCAGCGGATCGTGCCCGGCCGTCCCGATGTAGGCGGGCGGCAGGTTCGAGTGATCGGTCGCGTTCGCCGGGGCCAGCGTGGTGGGCAGGGCCCCGGGATCGGTGACGTCGATGTCGGGCAGGTACCAGTACAGGAACGCGTCGATGACGTCTCGGTCCAGGATCGGCGCGTTGGCGTTCTCGGTGAACGACGGCAGCGACAGGTCGGCGGTCACCATCGGATACCACAGCAGCTGAAAGCTGAGCCGCGGCCCGGCGTTGTCGCGCGCCAGGTGGGCCACCACGGCGGCGAGGTTGCCGCCGGCCGAGTCACCGGCGACGGCGATCCGGTCGGGGTCGCCGCCCAGCTCCGCGGCGTTTTCCGCGACCCATTGCAGCGCCGCCCAGCAGTCGTCGACGGCGGCCGGGAACGGATGCTCCGGGGCCAGCCGGTAGTCGACGGACACCACGATGGCCTCGGCGCCGACGGCGTGGGCGCGGGCGACGGCGTCGTGGGTGTCCAGGTCACCCAGCGCGAATCCGCCGCCGTGGAAGAACACCACGACCGGCAGGGGGCCGTCGGTCTCGTCACCTCCGGGCCAGTAGATACGGACGGGGATCTCGGAGAGGTCGCCGTAGCCGACCGTGCGCTGCTCGATCCGCAGGGCGGGCAGCATCTCCTCCGGCGCCTTCAGCAGCCGCATCCGCTTGCGCGCGACCTCCACGCCGTCGGCGGCGGTGAACGTCATCGGGAAGGCGTCGAGCAGGGACTTGAACGTGGGATCGATGCCCGGTCGGGCGTCCTCGTCCGCGAGGGTCGGCTCCGTCATGGGTTCACCGTACGCTTCGCTATTTGCCGTGCAGGCCGGCGCGCAGCGCCGCGAGCCCCCGATCGGCCGCTTCGGTGGCCGCGGGCACCACCCCGGCGTAGCCGAGGTAGCCGTGCACCAGGGTCTCGGCGTTGTGCACCTCGACGGGAACGCCGGCGGCGGCCAGCAACTCGCCGTAGCGGATGCCGTCGTCGCGCAGGGGGTCGTAACCGGCGACGGCGATGTGGGCCGGCGGCAGGCCGCGCAGGTTTTCCGCGCGGCCCGGCGCCAATCCCGGAGGCGGATCGGACAGGTCCGCTTCACCTGCGTACCAACGGGAGAACGAGGCGACGGCCTTGACGTCGAGGTTGGGGGCGGCGGCGTTCTCGGAGAAGGAGGGCAGCGTCGGGTCCCACAGCGTCGAGGGGTACCACAACAGCTGGAACGCGATTGGCGGTCCCGCCTGGTCGCGGGCCCACTGGGCGATCACCGCGGCGATGTTGCCGCCGGCGGAGTCCCCCGCGACGGCGATCCGGGCCGTGTCCGCGCCCATGCCGGCGCCATGCTCGGCCACCCAGGTCGTTGCGGCCCAGGCGTCTTCGACGGCGGCGGGGTAGGGGTGCTCGGGCGCCAACCGGTAGTCGACCGACACCACGATCGCGTCGGCGGCGACCGCGTGCTGGCGCGCCGTACCGTCGTGCGTGTCGAGGTCGCCCACCACGAACCCGCCGCCGTGGAAGAAGAGCACGACCGGGGCCTGGCCGCCGTCCTGGGTTGGCGGCCAGTAGATCCGGATGTCGATCGGTCCGTCCGGGCCGGCGATGGCCCGGTCCTCGACGCGCAACTCGGGATGCAGCGGCCGGCGGGGCAGGTCGCGGAACCGCTGGCGCGCCGCGTCGACACCATCCTCGGTTGATAGCCGGAACGGAACCGCATCCAGTACCTTCTGCAAGATGGGGTCGATCGCGGGTTTCTCGTCGGCTGTGTTGTCCAAGCTGGGCATGGAGGTACCGTACGCACCCCGCCTGGTGTCCGGGGCCTGGGTGCTGGCCGGCTGGGCCGGGGTCGGGTACGGCGTCTACCTGACGGTGCTCGCGCTGCGGTCCCCTCCCGGGGTTCAGCTGACCGGGCACTGGGTCCTACAGCCGCCCTTCAAGGCCTTGATGGCGTTGCTGCTGTCGGTGGCGGCGGCCGGTCACGCGATCGTGCGGGAGCGGCGGCTGTTGGTGCCGGCGTTCCTGCTGTCGGCCGTCGGCGACTGGTTGCTGGCGATCCCCTGGTTCACGATGTCGTTCGGTCTGGGGCTGGCGGCATTTCTGTTCGCGCACTTGTTGTTCCTGGCCGCGCTGATTCCCCTCATCCCGCGGGCGCGGCCGTCGAGCCCGCGCCTGGCGGCCGTGGTCCTCATCGGCCTGGGCGTCTTCATCATGTTGGCCTGGTTCTGGCCGCACCTGAGCCGCGACAAGCTGACCATCCCGGTGACGGTCTACATCCTGGTGCTGACGGCGATGGTGTGCGCGGCGCAACTGGCGCGGCTCCCGACGATCTGGACGGCGGTGGGGGCGGTGTCCTTCGCCGTATCCGACACGATGATCGCCGTCGGCCGTTTCATCCTGGACAACGACGCGCTGGCGGTGCCGGTCTGGTGGTTGTACGCCGCGGCCCAGATCCTCATCGCGGCCGGTTTCTTCTTCGGCCGCGAGGAGCCGTACTACGAGGAGTACGCGGGGGACGACGACGTCGTCGAATGGCCCATCGAGGGCTACCACGAAGGCTTTGACTAGCAACGTGTTTCCCGGTTCGCCGTGACCTCGTCGCGCACGCCGGTCCACGTGGAACCGGTCGCCCGGGTGTTGCCGATGCTGTCGGTGCCGCACCTGGACCGCGAATTCGACTACCTCGTCTCGGCCGAACAGTCCGACGACGCCCAGCCGGGCGTGCGGGTGCGCGTCCGGTTCCACGGTCGCCTGGTCGACGGGTTCGTGCTGGAGCGCCGCAACGACACCGATCACTCCGGAAAGCTGGGCTGGCTCGACCGGGTGGTGTCGCCCGAGCAGGTACTCACCGCCGAGACCCGCCGGCTGGTCGACGCGGTCGCGGCGCGCTACGCCGGAACGCGTCCGGACGTGCTGCGCCTGGCGATCCCGCCCCGGCACGCGCGGGTGGAGCGGGAAGCCGCCGCCGGGTCGACCGGCGCGGGTTCAGTCCCCGCGCCGGTCGACCCGGCGGGCTGGGAGGCCTACGGGCGCGGGGGGCAGTTCCTGACCGCGCTGACCGAGGGCCGCGCCGCCCGGGCCGTCTGGCAGGCGCTGCCGGGCGAGTCGTGGGCGGATCGGTTCGCCGAGGCGGCCGCCCAGACCATCCGGGCGGGCCGCGCGGCGCTCGCCATCGTGCCCGACCAGCGTGACCTCGACCTGCTGCACCGGGCCGCCGCGACCCGGGTCGACGAGGCCTGCGTGGCGGCGCTTTCCGCGGGGCTGGGCCCGGCCGCGCGCTACCGGCGCTGGCTCGCGGCGCTGCGGGGCACCGCGAGGCTCGTGATCGGGACGCGCAGTGCGGTTTTCGCGCCCGTGACCGACCTGGGCTTGGTGATGGTGTGGGGCGACGGCGACGACAGCCTGGCCGAGCCGCGAGCGCCGTATCCGCACGCCCGCGAGGTGGCGATGCTGCGCGCGCACCAGGCCCGGTGCGCGGCGCTGATCGGCGGTTACGCCCGCACCGCGGAGGCGCAGGCTCTGGTGCGCAGCGGGTGGGCGCACGACATCGTCGCGGCCCGCCCGGCGGTGCGCGCCCGCACCGCGCGGGTGGTCGCCCTCGACGACAGCGGCTACGCGGACGAACGCGACCCCGCGGCCCGCACCGCGCGGGTCCCGTCCATCGCGCTGCGGGCCGCCCGTACGGCGCTGGCCGCCGGCGCGCCGGTGCTGGTGCAGGTGCCCCGGCGGGGATACGTCCCGTCTCTGGCGTGCGCGCGCTGCCGCACCGTTGCGCGCTGCCGGCACTGCACCGGCCCTTTGTCATTGCAGGAGTCATTGCAGGAGTCGTTGCAGGAGCGCGGATCCGGGATGGCCTGCCGGTGGTGCGGCCGCGCGGAACCGACGCGTCGGTGCGCCCGGTGCGGCTCCGACGCGGTCCGCGCGGTCGTCGTCGGGGCCCGGCGCACCGCCGAAGAGCTCGGGCGCGCGTTCGCCGGCACCCCGGTGGTCACGTCGGCGGGCGAGGCCATCGTGTCCGAGGTCGAGGCCCGGCCCGCTCTGGTGGTGGCCACCCCGGGCGCCGAACCCCGGGCACCCGGGGGATACGGGGCGGCCCTGCTGTTGGACACCTGGGCGCTGCTGGGCCGGCAGGACCTGCGCGCGGCCGAGGAGGCGCTGTGGCGCTGGATGGGCGCGGCCGCCCTGGTGCGCGCCCGCGGTGACGGCGGCGTGGTGCTGATCGTCGCCGAATCCGCAATCCCCACAGTGCAATCGCTGATTCGCTGGGATCCCGTGGGGCACGCCGAGGCCGAGCTGGCCGCCCGCGCCGAAGTGGGCCTGCCGCCCAGCGTGCACATGGCCGCCATCGACGGTTCCGCCGCCGCGGTAGCGGCATTGCTGGACGAGGCCCGGCTGCCCGAGGGGGCCGACGTGCTCGGCCCGGTAGAGTTGCCGCCTGGCGTGCGGCGACCCCCGGGCACGGCCGTCGACGTGCCGGTGGTGCGGATGCTGGTGCGGGTGCCGCGCGAGCAGGGCCTCGCCCTGGCGTCGGCCCTGCGCCGCGGGGTGGGCGTGCTCAGCGCCCGGCAGGCGGGCGAGCCGGCGCGGGTGCAGGTCGACCCGCTGCACATCGGATAGCGGAATCTTCCCCGTGGGGACAGTGTTCCTATGAAATAGTGCCTGGCTACGATAGACAAAACCGTTAAAGTATCGGTTTGGCCGGCAGGGGGGCGAGATGGCATCGGAGAACGCGACGACGGCCGACGAGTCGCTGGATGTCATCACCGACGCGTTGCTGACGGCCTCCCGTCTGTTAGTGGCGATCTCCGCCCGCTCCATCGGTCAGGTCGACGAGACCATCACCATCCCGCAGTTCCGCACCCTGGTGATTCTGTCCAACCGCGGCCCGATCAACCTGGCGACCCTGGCCAGCCTGCTCGGCGTGCAGCCGTCGGCCACCGGCCGGATGGTCGACCGACTCGTCGCCGCCGGGTTGATCGACCGCCTCCCGCACCCCACCTCGCGGCGTGAGCTGTTGGCCGCCCTCACCAAGCGCGGCCGCGAGGTGGTGCGCAAGGTCACCGCCTACCGGCGTTCCGAGATCGCCGCCATCGTGGAGAAGATGCCGCCCCCGGAGCGCCAGGGGCTGGTGCGGGCGCTGACGGCGTTCACCGCCGCCGGTGGCGAACCCGACGTCCACCTGGACGCGGACGTCGACCTGTAGGCCGTCACCGCTTCTCGGCGGTGACCAGCAGGTATTCCCAGTGCATGGTGCCGTTGGTCAGGTAGTGCTGCGCGAGCTCGATCAGCTGAGCGTCGAGCTCGGCGGCCAGCACCCGGTTGTGGCCGACGTTGGCGTACGCCTCGATCGTCGGGCCGTAGTGGGTCTTGAAGTACTCGTGCACGGCCTCGGCGCTGGCGAACCGGTCGACCTCCAGGAGGCCCCGCACCGTCGTCACCCGCCCCACGTGCTCACCCAGCAGCCCGGAGACGTAGCCTTCCCGGCCCCATAGCGCCGCCGGGGGCACGGCGGGGGACAGGCACGGCCGATAGGGCCTGATTGTGGCGAGCATCCGGCCGAAGAAGCCCTCCGGTGTCCAGCTGATGACGCCGATCATCCCGCCCGGCCGGCATACCCGGACCAGTTCGTCGGCGGCACGCTGATGCTCGGGGGCGAACTGGACGCCGATCGCCGAGATCACCGTGTCGAACTCGCCGTCCCCGAACGGCAGCGCGTGCGCGTTGGCCTCCCGGTGATCCAGCGTCAGTCCCAGCGCCGCGGCCCGGGCCTGCGACCGCTGCAGCAACTCGGGCGTAAGGTCGGTCGTCACCACGGCGGCGCCGGTCTTGGCGGCCGGAAGCGAGATGTTGCCCGAACCGGCGGCGACGTCGAGCACCCGGACGCCGGGCCCGATGCCGGTCGCGTTGACCAGCATCGGGCCGAGCGGGGCCATCACTTCCTCGGCCATCAGCGCGTAATCGCCGAGCGCCCAAACCGTGCGATGGGCGGCGGCCAGCGTTTGGTCGTCACGGGCGGGTGCGTCGAGGGTCATCGGTTCTCCTTGGGTCGGTGGGGTTTCGCGACGGCAACTTCGGCGCCATGCACTGTGTTCATATGCAACAGTATGCGAGCGCAACTGTATGAAACCTGGGGGTGTCCTGCCTGGATCCGGTGCTTCCTACACTTGTGCCCGTGCGCCTTGTCTTCGCCGGCACCCCCGAGCCCGCCCTGCCCGCGCTCCGTCGCCTCATCGACTCGCCCCGCCACGAGGTGGTCGGCGTGCTGACCCGGCCGGATGCCGCGTCCGGCCGGCGGGGCAGGCCGGAGCCGTCGCCGGTGGCGCGCGAGGCGCTGGAGCGCGAAATCCCGGTGCTGCGGCCGGTGCGGCCGAACTCGCCCGAGTTCGTGGCCGAGCTGGCCGAGCTGGCGCCGGACTGCTGCCCCGTCGTCGCCTACGGCGCGCTGCTGCGAGATGACCTGCTTGGCGTGCCCCCGCGCGGCTGGGTGAACCTGCACTTCTCGCTGCTGCCCGCCTGGCGTGGGGCGGCGCCGGTGCAGGCCGCGATCGCCGCCGGCGACACCGTCACCGGCGCGACGACGTTCCAGATCGAGCCGAGCCTGGACTCGGGTCCGGTGTACGGGGTGGTCACCGAGGCGATCCGGCCCACCGACACCGCCGGCGATCTGCTTGCGCGACTGGCGGATTCGGGCGCGGTGCTGCTGGAGGCCACGCTCGACGGCATCGCCGACGGCACGTTGACGGCCCGGCCTCAACCGGCCCAGGGGATCAGCATCGCACCGAAAATCACCGTCGACGAGGCGCGGGTGCGCTGGGACCTTCCGGCGCCGGTGGTGGAGCGCCGCATTCGCGCCGTCACGCCCAACCCGGGAGCCTGGACGCTCATCGGCGACCTGCGCATCAAGCTGGGCCCGGTGCAGGTGGAGGAGGGATCAATGTCGTTGGCGGCCGGCATCATTCGGGCGGAGCGCACCGGCGTCTGGGTCGGAACCGGCTCGCATCCGGTGCGGCTCGGCGAGATTCAGCCGCCGGGCAAGAAATTCATGAAGGCGGTGGACTGGGCGCGGGGCGCGCGGCTCGATCCCGCCACGCGGGCGTCATGAGCGCCGACCGGGCGCACCGGCCCCACAAGCCGCAAGGGCCGCAGAAGCCGCAGGGACGGGATCGCCGGGGCCCGCGGCCGCGTCGGCAGCTCGACCCCGCGCGCGCCGCCGCGTTCCAGGTGCTCCAGGCCGTCACCCAGCGCGATGCGTACGCCAACCTGGCGCTGCCGGCGTTGCTGCGCGAGCGCGGCATCACCGGCCGCGACGCCGCATTCGCGACGGAACTCACGTACGGCACCTGCCGCACCCGGGGCCTGCTCGACGCGGTGATCGCCGCGGCCGCCGGCCGCCCGCCGGAGGCGATCGACCCGGTGCTGCTCGACCTGCTGCGGCTCGGCGCCTACCAGTTGCTGCGCACGCGGGTCGGCGAACACGCCGCGGTGTCCACCACCGTCGAACAGGCCGCGGTCGAAACCGACTCGGCACGAGCGGGTTTCGTCAACGGTGTGCTGCGCACCATTGCCGCCCGGGGTGAGGAGTCCTGGGTCGCCGAACTGGCGCCCGACCCGTCGCGCGACCCCATCGGGCATGCCGCTTTCGTGCACGCGCACCCACGCTGGATCGCGCAGGCCTTCGCCGACGCGCTGGGCGCCGCGGCCACCGAACTCGACGCGGTGCTGGCCAGCGACGACGAACGGCCGCAGGTGCACCTGGCGGCGCGGCCGGGCGCGCTGAGCGCCGCCGAGCTGGCCGAAGCGGTCGGCGGCACCGTCGGCCGGTATTCGCCCTACGCCGTGTACCTGCCCGGCGGTGATCCCGGCCGGCTGGCGCCGGTGCGTGACGGCGCCGCGCTGGTACAGGACGAGGGCAGCCAGCTCGTTGCCCGCGCGCTGGCGCTGGCGCCGGTCGACGGGGACGGCGGGCGGTGGTTGGACCTGTGCGCCGGCCCGGGCGGAAAGACCGCGCTGCTGGCCGCCCTCGGCGCCGGGACCGGGGCGCGGGTCACGGCGGTGGAGCCGGCCCCACGCCGCGCCGACATGGTGGCCGACAACACCCGCGGGCTTCCGGTCGAGGTGGTCCGGGTCGACGGGCGGGACTCCGGACTCGAGCCCGGGTTCGACCGCGTGCTCGTCGACGCGCCGTGCACCGGGCTGGGCGCCTTGCGCCGGCGGCCGGAGGCCCGGTGGCGGCGCCAGCCGGCCGACGTGCCGGTGCTGGCCAAGCTGCAGCGCGAATTGCTGGCCGCGGCGATCGCGCTGACCCGCCCGGGTGGAGTGGTGCTGTACGCGACGTGCTCGCCGCATCTTGCTGAGACGGTCGGCGTGGTCGCGGACGCGCTGCGGCGCAATTCGGTGCGCGCGCTGGACACCCGACCGCTGTTCGAGCCGGTCGAGGACCTGGGCGACGGGCCGCACGTTCAGCTGTGGCCGCACCGACACGGCACCGATGCGATGTTCGCGGCGGCACTGCGCCGCTTGCCGGGGTAGTGACGGCGCGACACAACGGACGCGGCCGCGGCGGCACTGCGCCGCTTGCCGGGTTAGCGCGCGCCTAACGTGAACTGGCTCGCCAAGCTCAGTAGTGTGGCCCCCATGCTTCGCAGCACCGCGGGACCGCTGATCGCGCCGTCGATCCTTTCCGCCGATTTCGCCCGACTTGCCGACGAAGTGGCCGCCGTCACCGGCGCCGACTGGCTACACGTGGACGTGATGGACAACCACTTCGTGCCGAACCTGACGATCGGCCTGCCGGTGGTCGAGGCGCTGCTGGCGGCCACCGCGATCCCGATGGATTGCCACCTGATGATCGACAACCCCGACCGCTGGGCGCCCCCGTACGCCGAGGCGGGCGCCTACAACGTGACCTTCCACGCCGAGGCGACCGACAACCCGGTCGCCGTCGCCCGCGACATCCGCGCGGCCGGCTCCAAGGCCGGGATCAGCGTCAAACCGAAGACCCCGCTCGAGCCCTATCTGGAGATCCTGCCGCACTTCGACACCCTGCTCATCATGTCGGTCGAGCCCGGCTTCGGCGGCCAGAGCTTCATTCCCGATGTGCTGGGCAAGGTGCGCACCGTGCGCAAGATGGTCGACGCGGGGGAGTTGACCATCCTGGTGGAGATCGACGGCGGGATCAACGAGGACACCATCGAGCAGGCCGCCGACGCCGGTGTCGACTGCTTCGTCGCTGGATCGGCGGTCTACGGCGCCGAAGACCCGGAGGCCGCGGTGGAGGCGCTGCGCCGGCAGGCCGCCGCCGCGTCGCCGCACCTGCGTGCATGAACGAGCCGCAGTCGGTCGACAGCATCGACGCCGCGATGCGCCTGGCGATCGAGCAGTCCTACCACGTCAAGGGCACGACCTATCCGAACCCGCCGGTCGGGGCGGTGATCGTGGACCCGCAGGGCCGCGTGGTCGGCGTCGGGGCCACCGAACCGGCGGGGGGCGACCACGCCGAGGTGCTGGCGCTGCGCCGGGCAGGTGGCTTGGCGGCGGGCGGCATCGCCGTCGTCACGTTGGAGCCGTGCAACCACTACGGCAAGACCCCGCCGTGCGTGAACGCGCTCATCGAGGCCAGGGTGGGCACGGTGATCTACGCCGTACCCGACCCGAACGGCATCGCGGGCGGCGGCGCGGGCCGGCTGCAGGCGGCGGGCGTGCAGGTGCGTTCCGGCGTGCTGGCCGACCAGGTGGCCGGCGGACCGCTGCGGGAGTGGTTGCACAAGGTCCGGACCGGGCTGCCGCACGTGACGTGGAAGTACGCCAGCAGCGTCGACGGCCGCAGCGCCGCCGCCGACGGCTCGAGCCAGTGGATCTCCAGCGAGGCGTCCCGAATGGACCTGCATCGCCGCCGGGCCATCGCCGACGCGATCGTGGTGGGCACCGGGACGGTGCTGGCCGACGACCCGGCGCTGACCGCCCGGTTGCCCGACGGTTCGCTGGCGCCCCGCCAGCCGCTGCGGGTCGTGGTGGGCATGCGCGACATCCCGACCGACGCGAAGGTGCTCAACGACGACTCGCGGACCATGGTGATCCGCACGCACGACCCCATGGAAGTGATCAAGGCGCTCTCGGATCGCACAGACGTGCTGCTGGAGGGGGGACCCACCCTGGCCGGCGCCTTCCTGAGGGCGGGCGTGGTCAACCGCATCCTGGCCTACGTCGCGCCGATGCTGGTGGGGGGACCGATCGCCGCGGTGGACGACGTGGGGGTGCCGACGATCGCGCGGGCCCTACGCTGGCGCTTCGACGGCGTCGACCGGGCCGGCCCCGACCTGGTGCTGAGCCTGGTGCCGCAGTGATGCCGACCGGCGGGGACGACTAGGCCGTCGGCGCGCCGACCGGCTCCTCCTCGGGCACCACGGGCTCTTCGGCGTGGTCTTTCCGGCCGCTGATCAGCAACCCCAATAGTGCGCCGACCACGCAGACCCCCGCGGTGATGGTGAAGATCTCGCCGTACATCGCCGCGAACGACGGGATGGCGTTTTCGGCCTTGGCGATCGCCTGCTCGGTCCTGCTCAGGCTGGTCGACACCGCGGCGTTCTTCTCGTTGAGGATCTGGTAGAAGCGGTACAGCCCCCACGCGCTCAGCCCGGCGACGCCGATCAGCATGCCCGTCATGCGCGCGACCACCACCGCGGCCGAGGCGATGCCGTGCTCGGCGGAGGGCACGATGCGCAGGGCCGCCGACGTCAGCGGCCCGATCACCAGGCCGAGCCCCAGGCCCGCGATCAGCAGGTCGTTGTTGACCGCGACGCCGCCGAGCATCAGGTCGTTGTTCATCGCGGGGAACGAGAACAGCCCGAAGAAGTTGTGCCGGTAGTGGGGCAGGTCGACCGGCCAGTGCGAGATCAGCAGGTAGCCGCTGGCGGCGATGAGCAACCCGACGCACGCGACCGCGCGGTCGCCCACCCTGGTCGCGATGAAGCCCCCCACCAGCGCCCCCACCGGCAGCGCGATCAGGAACGACGTCAGCATCGCCGCGGCCTTGTTCTGGTCCAGGCTCATCACGCCCTGCCCGAACAGCTCCACGTCGACCAGCGTCACCATCAGCGCCGCGCCGGCGGCGAAGGACGCGCCGAGCGCGGCGAGGAACGGCCGGAACTGCACGCCGGCCGGGTCGATCAGCCGGGTCTTGGCGAACCGCTCCCAGACGAGGAACGCCACGCCGGAGATTGCCGCGCCGATCACCAGCGGCAACCCGTAGCCCGGCAGCGCCTGCTGGCCGTTGGGGCTGGGGTTGTAGAGCCCGATCACGGCGAGGCCCAGGGTGATGGCCAGCAGCACACCGCCGACGACGTCGATCTTCTCTGGCGCCTCGCTGCGGTCGTGCGACGGCAGGCTGATCTGGATCAGCGCCATCGCGACCAGGGTCAGCGGGATGTTGATCCAGAACACGTCGCGCCAGTCACGGAACAGCCAGACGATGAAGATGCCGTACAGCGGGCCCAGCACGCTGCCCAGCTCCTGCGCTGCGCCGATGCCGCCGAGCACGGCCGCGCGGTTGCGTTGCGCCCACAGGTCCGCGCCGAGGGCCAGGGTGACCGGCAGCAGCGCGCCGCTGGCGACGCCCTGGATGGTGCGGCCGACGACCAGCACCTGAAGGCTCGGGATGTGCAGCTTCGCGACCGGGTATCCGAGGACCTGCAGGTCGGCCAGTGGGTGCCCCATGAGCTGGACGTTCAGGTCGGCGATGTTGAAGTTGCCGATCGCGACCGAGAGCGCCGTGACCACCGAGCCGAGCATGAAGGCGGCCAGGCTGACTTGGAGCAGCCGCTTGCGGCCGAACCGGTCCGACGCCTTGCCCAGCAGGGGCATGGCCGCGATGTAGCCCAGCAGGTACATCGTGACGATCGGGGTGATCCGCTGCAGTTGGTTAATCGGGATGCCGACGTCGTGCATGATGTCGCGCATGATGGTGACCACGACGTAGGCGTCGAGGGCCCCCAACAGCACCGCGAGACTGCCCGCACCGATCGCGACCCGGCGCCCTACCAGCCTGCTCATCAGCTGCCCGCGGGCTTGGAGACCTGGACCGGCTGGCCCCAGTTGGACAAGGTCATCTGCACGCTGTTGCCCGGGCTTTGTTGCAGGCTGATCTGGGCCAGCTGGTGGTCACCGCTCTCCACGATCCAGGCGGTGGCCGGCACCGGCTTGGTCGCCTTGAACGGGGACGCGATCTTGTTCACGGCGTCGGCGGAGACGTTCCCGCTGACGCGGACGGTGGTCTGGCCGCTGACCTGGTCGCGACCCTCGGACTTCGCGTCGCTGAAGTTGGCCAGCACGTTCGCCACGCCCGTGTCGGGGCTCAACAGCGCCGACGGGTCGTAGACCTGCGACGCGGGACCGACGTCGGTCATCGTCGGGTCGCCCGGGCTGAGGGCGTTCGTGTAGAGGTCGCCGCCCACCACCACGAAGTCGGCGCTGATGTCCGACCCCAGGTAGGTGATCTGCGCGTTCCCCTTCGCCGCCGTTTCCGGGGACGTGGTGAGGTCGCCGGTCAGGTTCCTGACGGGCAGGCCGGCGATCTTGCCGGTCACCGTCAGGACCAGGTGCGCGCTCTTGAGGTTCTTGGTGGTGGTCGCCGACTGCTGGACCAACGTCTTGCCGTCGGGGAGCGGGCCGCCGCTGGGGGAAGAGCTGAATGAGCAGGCAGCGATCGGTGCGACGGCGAGGCTCACGGACGCGAGGACGGCCGATAGTCGGCGGCGGGTCTGCATACCCAGCATCGTAGAGGGTGCCGATGACGGGCCCAGGGAACGCGACGGCCGGCCGCCGGAGGTCCGGACGGCCGGCGGCCGGATTAACCTGGTCGAATGTTCACCGGAATTGTCGAGGAACTCGGAGAGGTGACGGGCCGGGAGGTCCTCGCCGATGCCGCGCGCCTGAGCATCCGCGGGCCCGTCGTGACCGCCGACGCCGGCCACGGCGACTCGATCGCCGTGAACGGGGTCTGCCTCACGGTCGTCGAGCTGTTGCCCGGCGGGGAGTTCACCGCCGACGTGATGGCCGAGACGCTGAATCGGTCTAACCTCGGCGGACTGCGGGCGGGCAGCCGGGTGAACCTCGAGCGCGCCGCCGCCGTCAACAGCCGACTGGGCGGGCACATAGTGCAGGGGCACGTCGACGGCACCGGCCGGGTGGTGGCCCGGGAACCCTCCGAGCACTGGGAGGTGGTGCGGATCGAGGTGCCCCCCGAGGTGGCCCGCTACATCGTCGAGAAGGGGTCCATCACCGTCGACGGGATCTCCCTGACGGTCTCCGCGCTGGGCGCGGACCCGAGCGACTGGTTCGAGGTCTCGCTGATCCCGACCACCCGCGAGTTGACCACGCTCGGCGGCGCGCCCGTCGGCACGCAGGTCAATCTCGAGGTGGATGTCATCGCCAAATATGTAGAGCGGCTGATGTCGCGCTCGTAGCCCGTTCCGACCCCCGCATGTGTCGCTGACCACAGGGATCCTCCCGGCGCCCAGCAGCGGCAATAACCGCGGCGGCGTGTTGGTTCATACTGAGACCAGTACACGCGCTCCTGACGTGGGCCGTGCCGACAGCGAGGTAGCGAGATGACGAGGTTGGACTCCGTCGAGAGGGCGGTTGCCGACATTGCTGCCGGGAAGGCCGTCATCGTCATCGACGACGAGGACCGCGAGAACGAGGGCGACCTGATCTTCGCCGCCGAAAAGGCGACGCCGGAACTGGTGGCCTTCATGGTGCGTTACACCTCGGGCTACCTGTGCGTCCCGCTGGACGGCGAGATCTGCGACCGCCTTGGCCTGCTGCCGATGTATGCGGTGAACCAGGACAAGCACGGCACCGCCTACACCGTCACCGTCGACGCAAGACTCGGTGTCGGGACCGGGATTTCGGCGTCCGACCGAGCCACGACCATGCGTCTGCTCGCCGATCCCGCCAGCGTCGCCAACGACTTCACCCGCCCCGGTCACGTGGTCCCGTTGCGTGCCAAGGACGGCGGCGTGCTGCGCCGCCCCGGCCACACCGAGGCCGCCGTCGACCTGGCCAGGTTGGCCGGCCTGCAGCCCGCGGGGGCGATCTGCGAGATCGTCAGCCAGAAGGACGAGGGCGCGATGGCCCAGACCGACGAGCTGCGGGTGTTCGCCGACGAGCACGACCTCGCACTGATCACCATCGCCGACCTGATCGAGTGGCGGCGCAAGCACGAGAAGCACATCGAGCGGATCGCCGAGGCCCGGATCCCGACGCGGCACGGCGCGTTTCGGGCCATCGGCTACTCCAGCATCTATGAGGACGTCGAGCACGTGGCGCTGGTGCGCGGCGAGATCGCCGGTCCCAACGCCGACGGCGACGACGTGCTGGTCCGCGTGCACTCCGAGTGCCTCACCGGCGACGTCTTCGGATCGCGCCGGTGCGACTGCGGACCGCAACTGGATGCCGCGATGGCGATGGTGGCGCGGGAGGGCCGCGGGATCGTGCTCTACATGCGCGGTCACGAGGGCCGCGGCATCGGTTTGATGCACAAACTCCAGGCCTACCAGCTGCAAGACGCCGGCGACGACACCGTCGATGCCAACCTGAAACTCGGATTGCCCGCCGACGCAAGGGACTACGGGATCGGCGCGCAGATCCTCGTCGATCTCGGGGTGCGATCGATGCGGTTGCTGACCAACAACCCCGCCAAGCGCGTGGGGCTGGACGGATATGGGCTGCACATCATCGAGCGGGTGCCGCTTCCCGTGCGTGCCAACGCCGAAAATATCCGTTACCTGATGACGAAGCGGGACAAGATGGGCCACGACCTGGCCGGGCTGGACGAGTTTCACGAATCCGTGCATCTGCCGGGAGAATTCGGCGGTGCGCTGTGAGCCGTGTCGGCGACGAAGCGGAACGAAGAGATGTGGAGGAGCGGCGCCGATGAGCCCAGCCGCCGGAGTGCCGGAGGTGCCGGCGCTTGACGCGTCGGGCCTGCGGCTCGGGATCGTCGTCAGCACCTGGCATGCGGAGATCTGCGAGGCGCTGCTCGAGGGCGCGCGCAAGGCGGCCGCCGAATCGGGGATCGACGACCCGACGGTGGTCCGGGTGCTGGGGGCCATCGAGCTCCCGGTGGTGGCGCAGGAACTCGCCCGCAGCCACGATGCGGTCATCGCCCTGGGCGTCGTGATACGCGGCGCCACACCACATTTCGAGTATGTCTGCGACGCGGTGACTCAGGGGCTGACCCGGGTCGCGCTGGACGAGTCGACACCGGTCGCCAACGGTGTGTTGACCACCAATACTGAGGAACAGGCGCGGGAACGGGCCGGTCTCCCGTCGTCAGTCGAGGACAAGGGGGCTCAGGCGGCCGGGGCGGCTCTGACCGCCGCCCTCACCCTGCGCGACCTGCGCGGCCGGTCGTGATGCCGGACAACAACCGCTGGGACGTCGAGGTGCGTCCGCACCGCATGCCGCCATTCGTCTACGCCGCGGCCTTTGTGATCGCCGCGGCGCACATCGTGGTGGGCGTCCTGCTCAAGGTCCGTTCCAGCGGCGTGGTCTTCCAGACCGCCGACCAGGTGGCCATCGCGCTGCTGGGCCTGGTGATCGCCGGCATCGTGTTGCTGTTCGCCCGGCCCCGGCTGCGGGTCGGGTCCGCGGGGCTGTCGGTGCGAAACCTGCTCGGGTATCGGCTGGTTGGGTGGTCGGAGATCGTCGGGGTGTCGTTCCCGGCCGGTAGCCGGTGGGCGCGGATCGACCTGCCCGACGACGAGTACATCCCGGTCATGGCGATCCAGGCGGTCGACAAGGACCGCGCGGTGGACGCCATGGACGCGGTGCGGTCGCAGATGGCGCGTTACCGGCCGGACCTGTACGCGCGCTGAGCGCTGTACCATCGCCCGATGGCACGCGTGGTGGGGGCGGCCGGCTCCGTGGTGGCCGCCATGGTCGCCGCGGCCGTCGCGCTCGTGGTGGCGGCGTGTACGACGTCGGTGCCGGGCCAGGCGGTCCGCGCGCCGGGTCATCCCACGGGCCGGGTTTCGGCGCAGGACCTATTGCTCCACGACGGGGACACCACCCCGCTCGGCGCGGCCACGTCGGCCGAGGTGGGCGACAGCTACTTCACCTCCGCGCGCCCACCCGAATGCGCGGCGGCGCTGCTGTTCGTGAATTCGCCGCTGGTCCCGTCCGGTGCGGCGGACCACGCCGAGTCGTCGTATCGGTTCGGCACTTCGGCGCTGTACGCCGAGGCGGTCGACCTGTACGACAGGGACCTGAACGAGCACGACGTGGTGTGGGACGGATTCGGCGCCGTATCGAAGTGTCAGGGCGACGCGTCCGGGGTGTCCCCGACCGGGCCGTCGCCGCCGTTCCGGCTCAGTTTCTTCAGCACCGGGGACGGCGTCCTGACGTGGACCATGACCCGCCCGGACTGGACCTGCGACTACGGTCTGGCCGTAGTCCCGCGGGTCGCCCTGTTGCTGTCGGCCTGTGACGCTCAACCCGGCTTCCCGATGGCGGATTGGGCGGTCAAGCGGCGCTCGCAGCTGGCGGCGCGAACCGCCTGACACCTGTCGTCAGGGCTTTTGGGGCGCAACCGCATTTCCGTAGAGGCAGTCATGGAGTTCCTGGCTGCCGGGCGCGAAGTCGAATCCGCAGTTGCACTCACGGGCGTCCCGGGGCGGAAGTGAATCGCAATAGGGGGTGCCGGCCGGGGCCGACGGCGCGGTCCACATCACCCCAGCGGTCAAGGTTGCCGCCGCGACCCCAAAGGTGGCCACCAACACTCTCGCCTTCATGTTCATCCCATTTCTCTGCACAGACGTTCGGTCCGACCTCAAACCTGACGCAATTGAATCAGTGCTGGAGGTAAAGCGCAGCGCGGAACGGGCCGGTGAACCGGTACCGGTCCTGCGCCGGTTGGCCGTCCGTCGGCAGCTACTAGCCTGGGTAGGTGCCAGATCCCGCCACGTATCGCCCTGCGCCCGGGTCCATCCCGGTCGAGCCGGGTGTCTACCGGTTCCGGGATCCGCATGGGCGCGTCATCTACGTCGGCAAGGCCAAGAGCCTGCGCAGCCGGCTGACGTCGTACTTCGCCGACATCGCGAGCCTGCACCCGCGGACCCGGCAAATGGTGACCACCGCGGCCAAGGTCGAGTGGACGGTGGTAAACACCGAAGTCGAGGCGTTGCAGCTCGAGTACAACTGGATCAAGGAATTCGATCCGCGCTTCAACGTCCGGTACCGCGACGACAAGTCGTATCCGGTGCTGGCGGTCACCCTCAATGAAGAGTTTCCCCGGCTGATGGTCTATCGGGGCCCGCGGCGCAAAGGCGTGCGCTACTTCGGTCCGTACTCGCATGCGTGGGCCATCCGCGAGACGCTGGACCTGCTCACCCGGGTCTTTCCGGCGCGTACCTGCTCGAACGGAGTGTTCAAGCGCCACAATCAGATCGACCGCCCGTGCCTGCTCGGCTACATCGACAAGTGCTCGGCGCCGTGCGTGGGCCGGGTCAGCGCCGAACAGCACCGGCAGATCGTGGAGGACTTCTGCGACTTCCTCTCCGGCAAGACCGACAGGTTCGCCCGCGACCTGGAACAGCAGATGAACGCCGCCGCCGAGCGTCTCGACTTCGAACGCGCCGCCCGGCTGCGCGACGACCTCGGGGCCCTGAAGCGGGCGATGGAAAAGCAGGCGGTGGTGCTCGGTGACGGTACCGACGCCGACGTGGTCGCCTTCGCCGACGACGACCTGGAGGCGGCGGTGCAGGTGTTTCACGTCCGCGGCGGCCGGGTGCGCGGCCAGCGAGGCTGGATCGTCGAGAAGTCGGGGGACCCGGGGGAGTCCGGGGAGGAGCGGTTGGTCGAGCAGTTCCTGACCCAGTTCTACGGCGAGCAGGCCGAATTGGGCGGCGCGGCAGACGGCGGCGCGGCCGACGAATCCACCAACCCGGTGCCGCGGGAGGTGCTGGTGCCGTGCCTGCCCTCGAACTCCGGTGAGCTCACCGACTGGTTGTCGGGCCTGCGCGGATCGCGGGTGGCGCTGCGGGTGCCGCGGCGCGGCGACAAGCGCGCGCTGGCCGAAACCGTGCAGCGCAATGCGAAAGAGGCGCTGCAGCAACACAAGCTGAAGCGCGCCGGCGACTTCAACGCCAGATCGGCTGCGCTGCAGAACATCCAGGACGCCCTGGGTCTGGCCGAGGCTCCGCTGCGCATCGAATGCGTCGACATCAGCCACGTGCAGGGCACCGACGTGGTGGGTTCGCTGGTGGTGTTCGAGGACGGGCTGCCGCGCAAGTCTGACTATCGGCACTTCGGTATCCGGGAGGCCGCCGGGCAGGGACGTTCGGACGATTTCGCCTCCATCGCCGAGGTGACCCGCCGGCGCTTCCAGCGTCACCTCAGCGATCAGAACGACCCCAAAGTGCTTTCACCGGAAGGGAAGTCCCGCCGGTTCGCCTACCCGCCCAACCTGTACGTCGTCGACGGCGGCGCGCCGCAGGTCAACGCGGCCAGCGCGGTGCTCGAGGAGCTGGGCATCTCCGACGTCGCGGTCATCGGCCTGGCCAAGCGGCTGGAAGAGGTGTGGGTGCCGTCCGAGCCGGACCCGATCATCATGCCGCGCAACAGCGAGGGCCTGTATTTGCTGCAGCGGGTGCGCGACGAGGCGCACCGGTTCGCCATCGCCTACCATCGCAGCAAGCGATCCAAGCGAATGACCGCATCGGCGCTGGATTCGGTGCCAGGATTGGGAGAACATCGCCGCAAGGCGCTGGTAACGCATTTCGGATCGATAGCCCGCCTCAAGGAGGCCACCGTCGAGCAAATCACCGCCGTTCCCGGGATCGGCGTGGCCACCGCCACGGCCGTCCTCGAGGCGCTGCGACCCGAGGAACCCGCGGTCACCGGAGATGCGGGATGACGGGTCAGGGTGACGTGGCCGAGGACCGTCCGGCCGACACCGCGGCCGACATCGACGTGGTGCTGGTGACGGGGTTGTCGGGGGCTGGGCGCGGCACCGCGGCCAAGGTGCTCGAGGACCTGGGCTGGTACGTGGCGGACAACCTCCCGCCCCAGCTCATCACCCGCATGGTCGACTTCGGCCTGGCCGCGGGATCGCGGATCACCAAGCTGGCGGTGGTGATGGACGTGCGTTCCCGCGGCTTCACCGGCGACCTGGACTCGGTGCGCACCGAACTCGCCACCCGCAACATCACGCCGCGTGTGGTGTTCATGGAGGCCTCCGACGACATGCTGGTGCGCCGCTACGAGCAGAACCGGCGCAGCCACCCGCTGCAGGGCGGCCAGACGCTGGCCGAGGGCATCGCCGCTGAGCGCCGGATGCTGGCCCCCGTGCGGGCGACCGCCGACCTGATCATCGACACCTCGACGTTGTCGGTGCGCGGGCTGCGGGAGAGCATCGAGCGCGCGTTCGGCGGCGAAGCCGGTGCGAGCACCAGCGTCACGGTGGAGTCTTTCGGCTTCAAATACGGCCTGCCGATGGATGCCGACATGGTGATGGACGTGCGATTCCTGCCCAACCCGCACTGGGTGGACGAGTTGCGGCCTCTCACCGGTCAGCACCCCGCGGTGCGCGAGTACGTGCTGAGCCAGCCCGGCGCGGCGGAGTTTCTGGACGCCTACCATCGACTGCTATCTCTGGTCGTCGACGGCTACCGTCGGGAGGGCAAGCGCTACATGACGGTCGCCATCGGCTGCACGGGGGGCAAGCATCGCAGCGTCGCCATCGCCGAGGCCCTGATGCGGCTGCTGCAGGGCAATGCGGGGTTGGGGGTGCGGGTGCTGCACCGGGACCTGGGCCGCGAATGACGGGCCGCGAATGACGGGCATCGTCGCGCTCGGTGGCGGGCACGGCCTGTACGCGACGCTGTCCGCGGCGCGCCGGCTGACGCCCCACGTCACCGCCGTCGTCACCGTCGCCGACGACGGCGGCTCGTCGGGCCGGCTGCGCAGCGAGCTGGACGTGGTTCCGCCGGGGGATCTGCGAATGGCGTTGGCGGCGTTGGCATCCGACAGTCCTCATGGGCGGCTGTGGGCGACCATCCTGCAGCACCGGTTTGGCGGCGACGGCGCGCTGGCCGGTCACCCGATCGGCAACCTGCTGCTCGCAGGCCTGTCGGAGGTGCTGGCCGACCCGGTCGCCGCGCTCGACGAACTCGGGCGCATCCTCGGCGTGAAGGGCCGGGTGCTGCCGATGTGTCCGGTCGCACTGCAGATCGAGGCCGACGTGTCGGGCCTGGAGGCCGACCCGCGGATGTTCCGGCTGATCCGCGGTCAGGTGGCCGTCGCGACGACGCCGGGCAAGGTGCGCCGGGTGCGCCTGCTCCCGCCCAACCCGCCGGCGACCCGGCAGGCCGTTGATGCCATCATGGCCGCCGACCTGGTGGTGCTCGGGCCGGGGTCGTGGTTCACCAGTGTGATCCCGCACGTCATGGTGCCGGGGCTCGCCGCGGCGCTGCGCGCCACCACCGCCCGGCGCGCGCTGGTGCTCAACTTGGTGGCCGAGCCGGGGGAGACGGCCGGCTTCTCGGTGGAGCGCCACCTGCACGTCCTGGCCCAGCACGCCCCGGGCTTCACCGTGCATGACATCATCATCGACGCCGAACGGGTGACGGGCGAACGGGAGCGCGAGCAACTGCGTCGCACCGCGACACTGCTGCAAGCCCAAGTTCACTTCGCCGACGTGGCCCGACCTGGTACACCTTTACATGATCCGGGCAAGCTCGCGGCGGCCCTGGACGGGGTCCTGGCGGCCCATCACGGCGCGGCGGCGCCACCGGTCACGGCCACTGCCGAGATTCGGCTCGACGGCGAAAGTAAGGGGTGACAACGCGTGGCGATGACGACCGAGGTCAAGGACGAACTGAGCCGCCTGGTGGTGACGTCAGTCAGCGCGCGCCGGGCGGAGGTCACGTCCCTGCTCCGGTTCGCCGGCGGGCTGCACATCGTCGGGGGCCGGGTGGTCGTCGAGGCGGAGGTCGACCTGGGCAACATCGCGCGGCGCCTGCGCAAGGACATCTTCGAGCTCTACGGGTACAACGCCGTCGTGCACGTGTTGTCGGCCAGCGGGATTCGCAAGACGACCCGGTACGTGCTGCGGGTGGCCAACGACGGGGAGGCGCTGGCGCGCCAGACCGGCCTGCTAGACAACCGGGGCCGCCCGGTGCGGGGCCTGCCGGCCCAGGTCGTCGGCGGCAGCGTCGCCGATGCCGAGGCCGCCTGGCGCGGCGCCTTTTTGGCGCACGGCTCGCTGACCGAGCCGGGGCGGTCGTCGGCGCTGGAGGTCAGCTGCCCGGGACCCGAGGCGGCGCTGGCGTTGGTGGGCGCGGCGCGCCGCCTGGGGGTGAGCGCGAAGGCGAGGGAGGTGCGCGGCGCCGACCGCGTGGTGGTGCGCGACGGCGAGGCGATTGGCGCCCTGCTGACCCGGATGGGCGCCCAGGACACCCGGTTGGTCTGGGAGGAGCGCCGGATGCGGCGTGAGGTCCGCGCGACGGCCAACCGGCTCGCCAACTTCGACGATGCGAACCTGCGCCGCTCGGCGCGCGCCGCGGTCGCCGCGGCCGCCCGGGTGGAGCGTGCGCTGGAGATCCTCGGCGACACCGTGCCGGACCATCTGGCGACGGCGGGCAAGCTGCGCGTCGAGCACCGGCAGGCGTCGCTGGAGGAGCTGGGCCGGCTTGCCGACCCGCCGATGACGAAAGACGCTGTGGCCGGCCGTATTCGGCGCCTGTTGTCGATGGCGGACCGAAAGGCCAAGGTCGATGGCATCCCGGACACCGAGTCGGCGGTGACGCCAGACCTGTTGGAGGACGCCTGACGACGATGCACGCCGCGGTGGGGTATCGCCCAGCCGCGAAGCGGCGAGGGGGACGGCGAGCTGAGGAGTCGGGCAATTTGGCAGACGCCTGACGACGCTGTTGGCTAGCGCCTGATCGGGGGCTACGGTCGGGGAATGAAGCGGCTGTCGAGTGTTGATGCGGCGTTCTGGTCGGCCGAGACCGCGGGCTGGCACATGCATGTGGGCGCCCTGGCGATCTGCGATCCGAGCGACGCGCCGGATTACAGCTTTCAGCGCGTCCGGGAACTCATCGAGGAACGGCTGCCCGAGCTGCCGCAGCTGCGGTGGCGGGTCACCGGGGCGCCGCTGGGGTTGGACCGGCCCTGGTTCGTCGAGGACGAAGAGCTCGACATCGACTTCCACATCCGTCGCATCGGGGTGCCCGCGCCGGGCGGGCGGCGCGAGCTCGAGGAGCTCGTCGGGCGGCTGATGTCCTACAAGCTGGACCGGTCCCGGCCGCTGTGGGAGATGTGGGTCATCGAGGGGGTCGAGGGCGGCCGGATCGCCTCGCTGACGAAGATGCATCACGCGATCGTCGACGGCGTCTCGGGCGCCGGGCTCGCCGAAATCCTGTTGGACGTCGACCCCCAACCCCGCCCGCCCTCGAACGGGGAAGCGGTCGGATCGCTCGCCGGCTTCCAACTTCCGGGCCTGGAGCGGCGGGCGATCGGGGCGCTCATCAACGTCGGCGTCAAGACGCCGTTCCGCATCGTGCGGCTCGTCGAGCAGACGCTGCGCCAACAGATCGCCACGTTCGGCATCCGCAGCAGGCCGCCGGGGTACTTCGAGGCGCCGGTCACCCGATTCAACGCGCGGGTGTCGCCGCACCGCCGCGTCTCCGGTTGCCGCGTGGAGCTGGCGCGAGTGAAGGCGGTCAAGGACCACTTCGGGGTCAAGCTCAACGACGTCGTGCTCGCCCTAGTGGCCGGTGCCGCGCGCGAATACCTGGACAAGCGAGGCGAATTGCCGAGCAAGCCGCTCATCGCGCAGATCCCGGTCTCCACCCGGACCGACGACAGCCAGAGCGACGTCGGCAACAACGTCAGCTCCATGACGGTGACCCTGGCGACCCACATCGATGACCCGGCCGAGCGGCTCCGCGCCATCGGCGACAGCACGAAGAGCGCGAAGGAGATGGCCAAGGCGCTGTCGGCACACCAGATCATGGGGCTCACGGAGACGACGCCCCCCGGGCTACTGCAGCTGGCGGCCCGGGCCTACACGGCCAGCGGTCTGTCGCGAAACCTGGCCCCCATCAACCTGGTGGTGTCCAACGTGCCCGGCCCGTCGTTCCCGCTGTACATGGCCGGCGCCAAGCTGGAGTCGCTGGTGCCGCTCGGCCCGCCGGTGATGGACGTCGCCCTGAACATCACCTGCTTCTCCTATCAGGACTCCCTGGACTTCGGGTTCGTCACCACCCCCGAGGTGGCCAACGACATCGACGACATGGCCGACGGCATCGAGCCGGCGCTGATGGAGCTGGAGAAGGCGGCGTCCGGGTAGACCGGAGAACGTAGACCGGACAAAGTTGGGACCTTGTGCCCTAGTCTCGACGGCTGCCGGCCCCAAACTAGAACAAGTTACAGTTTGTAGTTTTTGGTCCTGTGCAGCAGGGATGATCGAATGCACGACCAAGGTTGCAACGTTCTCTAGTCTGTGCTCAGTGCGCACGCCGGGAGGTAGGCAGTGACGTCCGTCCGAGAAATCAACGCCCAGCCCGTCTTGGCGGCGATCGACGACCTCTTGCCCAAATTGCGCCAACGGGCACACGAGACCGAGGATCTGCGCCGGTTGCCGGATGCCACCGTGAGCGAGCTTCAAGAGATCGGCTTCTTCCGGTTGTTGCAGCCGGCGCAGTGGGGCGGGCTGCAATGCGATCCGACGGTGTTCTTCGAGGCGGTCCGGCGACTGGCCAGCGCCTGCGGGTCGACCGGTTGGGTGGCGTCGATCCTCGGCGTGCACAACTGGCACGCGGCGCAATTCGACCAGCAAGCCCAGCAGGACGTGTGGGGCCAGGACACGGGCGTGCGGATCTCCTCGTCGTACGCCCCGATGGGAGCCGGTCGGGTGGTCGACGGTGGTTATCTGCTCAACGGCTCGTGGAACTGGTCGTCGGGCTGTGACCACGCCACGTGGACCTTCGTCGGTGGCCCGGTGCTCAAGGACGGCCAGCCGGTCGACTTCGGCAGCTTCCTGATCCCCATAAGCGATTACCGCATCGACGACGTCTGGCATGTCGTGGGCCTGAAGGGCACCGGCAGCAACACGCTGGTGGTCCAGGACGTGTTCGTGCCCCGGCACCGGTTTCTGTCCTACCGGGCGATGAACGAGCACACGGCGGGCGGGCTGGCGACCAACACCGCCCCGGTTTACAAAATGCCTTGGGGAACAATGCATCCCACCACGATCACCGCCCCCATCGTCGGCATGGCCTATGGCGCCTATGAATCCCACGTCGAGCATCAGGGCAAGCGGGTGCGCGCCGCATTCGCCGGCGAGAAGTCCAGGGAAGACCCGTTCGCCAAGGTGCGTATCGCCGAGGCGGCCAGCGACATCGACGCCGCGTGGCGCCAGCTGATGGGCAATGTCGGCGACGAGTACGCGTATCTGTTGGCGGGGCAGGAGGTCCCGTTCGAGCTGCGGGCCCGGGCCCGTCGTGACCAGGTGCGCGCCACCGCTCGCGCGGTCGCCTCGATCGACCGGTTGTTCGACGCCTCGGGCGCCACCGCCCTGGCCAACGACGCTCCGATTCAACGGTTCTGGCGCGATGCGCACGCCGGCCGCGTGCACGCCGCCAACGACCCGGAGCGGGCCTATCTGATCTTCGGTAACCACGAATTCGGGCTGCCGCCCGCCGACACGATGGTCTAATTCCACGCCGGTTCGACCCCACAGAGGAGCCACCGATGACCTGCCCTCACCTTCCCTCCGGTTTCGACCCGACCGATCCCGACATCTACGCCGAGCGCCTGCCCGTGGACGAGCTCGCCGAGCTGCGCCGCAACGCGCCCATCTGGTGGTGCGACCAGCCCATCGGCAAGGGCGGCTTCAACGACGGCGGCTTCTGGGTGGTGACGAAACACCGGGACGTCAAGGAGGTGTCGCTGCGCAACGACGTCTTCTCCAGCTGGCTCAACGGTGCCATCCCGCGCTTCGCCGACGACATGAAGCGCGAAGACATCGACCTGCAGCGGTTCGTTCTGCTCAACATGGACCCCCCGCACCACACCCGGCTGCGCAGGATCATCTCGCGCGGGTTCACGCCGCGCGCGATCGGCCGGCTACGTCACGAGCTCAACCAGCGCGCGCAGGCCATCGCCAAGGACGCGGCCGCCCAGGCCTCGGGCGACTTCGTCGAGCAGGTGGCGTGCGAATTGCCGCTGCAGGCCATCGCCGGGCTGCTCGGTGTGCCGCAGGAGGACCGCGGCAAGCTGTTCCGGTGGTCCAACGAGATGACCGGCGCCGAGGACCCGGAGTACGCGCATATCGATCCCAAGGCGTCATCGGTGGAGGTGCTGGCCTACGCGATGAAGATGGCCGAGCTCAAGACCGAAAACCCCGGCGACGACATCGTTTCCACGCTGCTTCAGACGGATATCGACGGCGAGAAGCTCTCCGACGACGAGTTCGGCTTTTTCGTGATGATGCTGGCGGTCGCCGGTAACGAGACCACCCGCAATTCGATCACCCAGGGCATGATGGCGTTCGCCGACTTCCCCGACCAGTGGGAGCTGTACAAGAGGGAGCGCCCGGAGACCGCTGCGGACGAGATCGTCCGGTGGGCCACGCCGGTTACCGCGTTCCAGCGCACCGCAAATCAGGACACGGAACTGTCGGGGGTGCCGATCAAGGAGGGCCAGCGGGTGTTGATGTTCTACCGTTCGGCCAACTTCGACGAGGACGTCTTCGCCGATCCGTTCACGTTCGACATCTTGCGTAACCCCAACCCGCACGTCGGATTCGGCGGTACGGGCGAGCACTACTGCATCGGCGCCAATCTCGCCAAGCTGACGATTAACCTCATGTTCAACGCCATCGCCGACCACATGCCCGACTTGACGCCCGTCTCGAAGCCGGAGCGAATCCGGTCGGGGTGGCTCAACGGCATCAAGCACTGGCAGGTCGACTACACCGGAAATTGTCCAGTCGCGCACTGAGCGGACGCGACGAGTCTTATTGGGGCTGTTCCACCTTGGGGCGGAGGTTCTCTTGCACCTCGGTTTGCCAGTGCGTGTTCGCGGTGGTGGTGTCGACCTCGTATTCGAAGCGGTCGGTCATCTGCGCCGTGACATCGGCCGCGTCCACGTAGAACTGCTGATACCAGCGACGCAACTGGTAGACCGGGCCGTCCTCCTCGACCAGCAGCGGGTTTTCGATTCTGGTCTTGTTCTTCCAGATCTCGACGTCCTGCAAGAAGCCCATGCTGACGCCCTCGGTGAACGCTTTGGACAGTTTCTCGCTGGCGGCCTCGTCCATGCCCTCGGGCTTTTTCACGATGACGCCCCACTGCAGCATGAACGAATCCTGCGTGACGGGGTAGTGGCAGTTGACAAGGATCGATTCGACTTTGTAGCCGCCGTAACTGTTGTGCAGCCAGTTGATCATGAACGACGGGCCGAAGTAGGAGGCCTCGGAATCGAGGGTCTGTTCACCGGTGTAATGCGAACCGCCGAGCAGCACGTCGGGGCGGCCGACGGTGCGCAGGTACTGCGATGCGATGTGGCCCTCGAAGACGTTCTTGAAGTACGTCGGGAATCCGTAGTGGACATAGAAGAAGTGCGCCATGTCGACGATGTTGTCGACGATCTCGCGGCAGTTTGACCCCTCGATCAGCTGACGGCGCCAGCGCCAGTCGGTCCATGCGTCGCTGGCGGCCTCGGGGATGTCGGGGATCTGCAATTCCGGTGACGGGGCGTTGCTCTCGTGGTCGTGCCAGACGAAGAGGAGGCCGTTGTGGACCTCGACGGGCCATGAGCGCGTGCGCGCCATTCGGGGTGTGCGCTTGGCATACGGGACCTGGGTGCACCTGCCGGAGCCGTTCCACCGCCAGTCGTGAAACGGGCAGGCGACGGTATCGCCCTTGACCATGCCCTGGGACAAGTCCCCGCCCATGTGCCGGCAGTACGCGTCGAGGACGTGCAGGTCGCCTTCGGTGTCGGCGAAGACGACGAGCTTGGTGCCGAAGATGTTGACGGGGTGCGGCTGGCCGTCGAGAAAGTCCGCGACGACGCCGAGACAGTGCCAGCCGCGGGCATACCGAGTCGGCAACGTTCCGACGTCGATCTCGCGGACGCCGATTCCAACGGTATCGATGCTCACTTCGCGCCTCCAGTCGCTCACCGCCCGAACTAGAACGCGTTATAGTTTTGCCTCTGAAGGCCCGGCGTATATGCAGGCTAAAGCCCCTACTTTTGTGACTTAGGGCCCTAGATGGCGCGCGCTGTCTCAGACGGGGTCGTCGTCGTCTTCGCTATGCCGGAGGAGTCGTTCGGGGTGGTGGTAGTGGTTGGTTTTGGGTTGGCCGTGGTCGAGGTGGGGTGGGGGGAGCCATTCGGTTTCGCCGCGGGCGTTGGTGCGGGTGGTCCAGCCTTGTTCGGCGAGTCTGTTGTCGGGGCCGCAGGCCAGGGTGAGGTCGTCGATGTCGGTGCGCCGGGTGGTGGTCCAGCCTTTGATGTGGTGGACCTGGCTGTGGTAGGCGGGGGCGTCGCAGCCCGGTTTGGTGCAGCCACGGTCCTTGGCGTAGAGCATGATTCGCTGCGCGGGGGAAGCGAACCGTTTGGTGTGGTGCAGCGCCAG